>JAMCUD010000019.1:0-10521 GCA_023379355.1 Thermoplasmatota archaeon | reverse complement strand
TCACCCTGACAATTGGCGCGTATAGATATTCAACCATCCTCTCTGATATCATCGCCGAAATCTCCGCACCCATCCCCAGCGTTCTTGGAGCTTCATGGACAATGACAACCCTTCCGGTTTTCTTTACCGATGCTGATATTGAGTCTATGTCCAGCGGGCTCAGCGTCCTGAGATCAAGAACATCAGCGTCAATGGCATGTTTCTCAACAGCGGAAATTACGGTTGGGACCATGGAGCCATAGGTAATTATTGTGACCGAATCTCCCTGGTGAACCAGGTTCGCCTTTCCAATCTCCACTTTGTAATCATTGTCTGGGACCTCCACCTTCTGAGATCTGTAGAGTCTCTTAGGCTCCAGGAATATGACTGGATCACCAAGATCCAGAGAAGCAGACAGAAGGCCTCTGGCATCGTAAGGGTTGGAAGGCGTGACAACTGTAAGGCCGGCAGTGTGCACGAAGTAGGATTCACCGCTCTGGGAATGGTAGAGCCCTCCTCTGATGCCGCCACCGTAAGGTGTTCTCAACACCAGGGGAACGGTTATTTTCCCGGCAGTCCTGTAGCGTATCTTGGCCATCTGATTTATTATCTGGTCCATTGCGGTGTATATGAAGTCCTGGAACTGGATTTCCGGTACAGGTTTCATTCCGTAAACTGCCATTCCTATGGCCATACCAACAATTCCAAGCTCAACAAGGGGTGTATCAATTACCCTTTCCGGCCCGAATTTTGCCTGAAGCCCATCGGTTACCCTGAATACACCACCATCCTTGCCTATATCCTCACCCAGGAGTATAATTGAATCATCCTGGGACATCTTCATATCAAGGGTGCTGTTCAGTGCCTGCACCATGTTCATGTTGCTCATAGTATCTCCTCCCGTTCTTCCCTGAGTATCCAAGTTTCCCGGGCATAAACATCCTGGAAAATTGTCTCAGGATCAGGTGCAGGAATCTTTTCCTGCTGGTCAAACTTCTCGTTGACAATCCTCTGCGATTCGGACCTGACCTTCTCAATCAGCTGATCATTCACAAGTCCCATTTCCTTGAGGGCATTCTGTGACACTATGATTGGGTCTCTCTCTGATCCATCAAGGACGATGTCAGTCTGGTACTTTGTGGGGTCGTCCGAGGTGGAATGAGGCCCCATCCTGTAACATCTTGCCTCAAGAAGCACAGGGCCCCTTCCTGAACGGACATGTTCAACAGCCTGCTGGGCAACCTTATACATCTCAACCAGGTTGTTTCCATCAGCTTTCATTCCGACCATGCCGTAAGCCTCTGCCTTTTTCCATATCTCGGTCTTTGTCTGCTTTTCCACAGGTGTTGATATGGCCCATCCATTGTTTTCGCAGAAGAACAATATTGGGAGGTTGAATACAGCAGCCATATTCATCGCGGCGTGAAAATCTGGAGTGGAAGTGGATCCATCACCGAAGCTTGCCACGACTATGCCTTTCTCCTTCCTGTATACCTTGGCATAGGCTGTTCCAACGGCAAGGGGAAGGTTTGTTGCCACTGGACTGGGAACTGACATGAAATTGTAATCTCTGGCAACCAGATGGCTTGGCATCTGGCGTCCCTTGGCAAGATCATCCCTATTTCCGAACACCTGGTTCAGGATGATCTCTATGGGTACACCGCGATGCAGCATCATTGGAACATCCCTGTAATATTCGTAGATGAGGTCATCCTTGTCAAGTGCCATGGACAGCCCTATCTGTGCGGCCTCCTGGCCCATTGTTGGCGTATAGAATCCAACCCTTCCCTGCCTCTGCGCTGTTATGATCTTCTTGTCGAGGGTCCTCGAGAGGATCATTGCCCCAAGGCCCCTAATGTGCTTTTCCTTTTCTACCTGTTCATTCATAATTTCCGTCATTTTTCAATCTCCTCCTGGTCCAGGCTTCAGCGGCCCTGTAAGATGTCCTTACAAGCGGGCCGGAAGCAACAAACGAGAAACCCATTGAATAGGCAATTTCCTCCATCTGCCTGAATCTCTCAATGGGCGAATATTCCACTACCTCAAGCTGCATTCTTGTGGGTCTCAGGTACTGCCCTATTGTGACAATGTCCACGCCTGCACTACGCAGGTCTCCAAGAGTTTCAATGATCTCGGCATCCTTTTCACCTAATCCCACCATAATGGAAGACTTTGTGATCTGGCTGGGCTTCTCTTTTTTTATATACTTCAGCACCCCGAGCGACTGATCGTATCCAGCCCGTGGATCCCTAACCAATGGTGTGAGACGTCTTACAGTCTCCACATTATGCGCTATCACTGACGGTTCAGCCGTTATGATCCTGCTGATGAGATCGTGTCTCCCCCTGAAATCGGGGATAAGTACTTCAACGTTCTCAACGCTTTCCTTTACCTTTCTTATAACGCTGGCAAAGTGTTCAGATCCCTGATCCGGGAGATCGTCCCTGTCAACTGATGTAATGACCACGTAAGAAAGCCTCATGCTCCTTGCTGCCTCACTTACCTTCTCTGGCTCGAGCGGATCCAACGGCTGCATGTGCCCATGGGTTACGGCACAGAATCTGCAGCCTCTGGAGCAGTTGCTTCCCATGATCATAAAGGTTGCGGTACCGGAATCCCAGCACTCTGCGATATTAGGACATCTTGCCTCTTCGCAGACGGTGTGCAGGGTACGATCGTGAATATCGTGCCTGATCTTCAGATAGTTCTCCCCTGACGGGATGTTGACCTTGACGTATTCCGGTCTCACACTCCAAGATGCTAAGATTATATTCATAGATATCGTTCTAAAAATACTGAAAGTGAATCCAAAATCTTGAGGCATATCTATATACCTGGGATCAATGCAAGAAATCCGCCTCGCAAACCTTCTCAGTGCTGATCAATAATAGATTCAGGGCAGAAGCCGTCATGGAATACGCATATGTATGTCAATAATTCCCTTGCGGCTTCATCTCCCCATTTTGATATTACGTGAGATAGCGATCGGAGTTTCCCCACGGTAAGAAAATTTATTACTCTGGAGGAGAAATGATCTCCAGCTTCCGTGAGGGAAATCTTGATCCTCAGATCCGGGTCGGGAAATTTTGTGATTGCTCCCCCTGTCTTTCTCACATGGAATATCTCCCTGTTATGGTGTATAAAATCTCCAATGAATGCAGACTTCGGGCCAAATTTAGTCGTGGTGAATGTGATGTCAGAACTGATACCGCATTCCCCCTCAGCCATGAAAGCAAGCATGTTGAGTCTTGTCAGGTCAAGCTGTTTTTTGCACAGGGCCTTATGAAGCCTTAAAATGGCCATTAAAAGCTCACCACCTGTTAGATCTAGATGAGCATTTACGGTCGGAACAGCGTAATCAATGGAGTCCATGGATCAACTATGCCAACATGCTTGAAGATTAGTAATCAATTTTCACTGTAAGTGTGCATGGACGAAATTCATGAAAAAAGGGATGAAAATATCATGAAACAGATATGTCAACAACAAGGTCTCCAGCGTAATTGCCGCTGGGAACCCTCAAGGTTAGATATAAAGTCACGGAATGTCCGGGCTGTACAGTAACCGGAAGTGAAGATCCGGTCGAGATCAATGAAAAGCCTGGAGTCAATGGAATGATCCCCGTCACCTCATGTGGAGAAGTTCCAGTATTAATGAGGCGAACAGAGAATTCATGATTGGATCCGGAAGGAATCGTGTGAACGTTCTCCTGTATATAGAATACAGAAGGGCCAAAATAACCGGATCCGGACTGATAGGAAAGATCGACCTGTAGCCACATTACATTGACCGTGCCTGAACTTTCCATTCCCGTTCCAAGAAAAATGGCCACGACCGCAAGGATAACAACTGCAACAGCGATGGTCATCCTCTTCCGGTTTCTCTTGAGTTCAGGAGAATAGTCACTTTCTATTGGCTGCACTTGTGAGGAGAGGCATTAAAGTTATACAAATTTATCCCATCCTAAGCTGTAATACCCCATAATAATCATCCAAGGTGGGGGTTTCATTCCATGCCTTAGGAATCCCATCCATCCCGTAGGGAAAATTAATACTGAAGTCCCAATAACCTCACACATGTCAGGGCCTATTACAAGTTCAACCCTGGTTTACATAAGCAACACCGAACTCATCGTGGACTACGTCCTTTCATTCACAATAGTCCCATTTGTACTTTACTGGTGGTACAGATCTTACAGCAGGATGGGAATAACATTCCGGAAGATGCTGGACTATGGAATACACAACGGCCCGCGGATGGTAAAGCAGATACTTACCTACGGATTTTTTCACCGAAAAAATCTTAAAAACAGGTACGCCGGTACTATGCATTTCCTCATTTCATGGGGTATACTCATTCTCTTCATAGCCACGGCCCTAATATTCCTCTCCCATGACATACTGAAACCGACAATCCACCAGGGGATACTGGTGGGGGATTTCTACCTTAATTTTGAGGTCTGGGCAAACCTGGGGGGTCTTATGCTCATTGTCGGCATCATTATGGCTTTCGCAAGAAGACTTCATAAGAAGGTCCGCCTTGATACAAAGAATGAGGATTACGTGATTCTTTCCGGACTTCTTATAATGGCACTGGAGGGGTTCTTCCTGGGTGGCCTTAAGATCTATCTTTTCAGGCAGCCATTCGACGTTTACAGATTTCTTGAATGGCCAATAAGCTATATTTTCCAGGATTTCTCCCTTGGCTTCTCTAACGGTGTCGAACTCTACAGGATAATGTGGATGGCCCACGTAGTTACGGGTTTCCTTCTCGCAGCCTATCTGCCATTTTCTAAGCTTTCTCACATGGCTCTTGCCATGGTAATGATAGGGGAGAAGAAAATAAGGAATAGGGGCGAGATGCCAACTCCATTTGTACTTGCCGATGCACTTGAAACAGGCAACTTCGATTTCAAAGTTGGCACAAAGGACATCTCTGACCTTTCATCGCTGCAGAAGATTGACGCCCTCGCCTGCACAGACTGTGGGCGTTGTGAGCGAGCCTGCCCGGCAGTCATGTCAGGCACAGACCTCAGCCCCAGGGCTGTGGTGCAGAATATCAAGAAAAACATTTACAATGGCGGGGAAATGACTCAGGTCGTACTTTCCGAGAATGCAGCCTGGTCATGCACAACGTGTCAGGCCTGTGTGGAGGAGTGCCCTGTTCTCATAGAACCATTCTCATTCATAATGGATGTACGCAAGAATCTTGTGATGGAGAACAGATTCAGCAAACAGGCAGGAAATTACTTCAACAATCTTACCAACACCCAGAATCCGTTCGGCAACAGCCCCTCTGACAGGGACGCCCTCCTGGATGTTGCACCAAAATACAGTGAAGAATCTGAATATCTCTACTGGGTTGGCTGTATGGGCGCATTCGATCCCAGGGACAACAGGACAACCAGAACCATAATGGGCCTTCTCAATAAGGCGGGCGTCAAATACGGCATTCTGGGGTCGGAAGAGAAATGTGTTGGTGAGACAGCTCGCAGAATGGGGGAAGAGGGAAGATACCAGGAGCTGGTCATGCAGAACGTGGAGACTTTGACCAGCCACGGGGTCAAAAAGATAATCACAGCCTGTCCACACTGTTACAACACATTCAGGAATGAATACCCAAAGTTCGGCCTGAACGCTGAGGTTGTTCACCATAGCGAATTTCTAGCAGATCTTGTGAAGCAAGGAAAGCTCAGGGTAAAGAACAGCCAGGAAACCATCACCCTCCATGATCCGTGCTACCTGGGGAGGGTTAATGATAAATACGAAGATACAAGGTTCATTGTCTCTTCTGCGTCAAAGCTGAAGGAGATGGAAAGATCCAGAGAAAAAAGCATGTGCTGCGGGGCCGGAGGCGGGAACTACTGGTACAAAGTGGAAAGTCAGGATTCAATAAGCCAGATCAGGATGAAACAGGCACTTGATACGGGGGCCAAAAAACTGGCTGTTGCATGTCCTTTCTGCATGCCAATGATGGAGGATGCCTCAAGGACCCTGAATGTTCAGGAGCAGATAGCGGTATAGACGCTATACCATTTATATACATATTTAACTCATTATATATTATTTGCACGATCCTTATCCCTCCACCTGTAATCTATGCTGCGGTATGAATACCGAAAACAACGCGGATTTGATAGAATCCATAAATGAAGCCAAAACTTCAGGCTTCCACTACAAGACATGGCTCATATCGGGGCTGGGTTTCTTCACTGATGCCTACGATCTTTTCATCATAGGCGTTGTGACGAGCATACTCGTCCTGTCGGGCTGGAACAAGTTCTCGACGCTGGAGACATCACTCCTTGACTCGACAGCGCTTCTTTCCGCTGTCATCGGCGCACTTATATTCGGAAGGCTTCTTGACAAGCTAGGACGGAAGGCCATATATGGTCTTGAACTCATAATTCTGGTAGTCGGTGCGCTTGGAAGTGCTTTCCTAACACCAACCAACGGTGTCTATATACTGATAATCTGGAGATTTATCCTGGGAATTGGCATTGGCGGGGATTACGCAACGAGCTCAACCATAATGGCAGAGTATTCAAACACAAAGAACAGGGGAAAGCTGGTTGGCATGGTTTTCTCCATGCAGTCCCTTGGTCTTCTTGCGGGACCTCTTGTCTCTCTCGGTTTGATTTACTCCGGAATTAGTCTGGGACTTGTCTGGAAATTGCTTCTTGCATTCGGTGCTATTCCAGCAATCGCTGTGGTTTATTTCAGGCGCAGGATGCCGGAAACGCCAAGATACCTGCTCAGGGTGAAAGGCGACGCTCAAGCTGCCACCAGCAACTGGAAAAAGTACACGGGCATTAGCGCTACGGCAGATGCCTCCACAGAAACGGTCAGGGAATCCTGGACAGAGATACTCAAACAGAGAAAATTCCTTCTGACACTGCTGGGAACAGCGGGATCCTGGTTCCTCATGGACTGGGCACTGTACGGCAATTCTATTATGTCCAGTTCAATGCTTTCTGTCCTGGTTCCAGCATCTGTGACGGGACTGCATCATCTCATCAGAACGACCGAATACTCTGCCCTGATATTTGGGGTTGCGGCATTTCCCGGATACTGGATTGCCACATTCACAATCGACAGGATAGGCAGGAAATTGATACAGACCATAGGTTTTGCCGCAATGGCTGTCAGCTTTGGGATACTCGGGATATTCCATCAGCTTCTCTCAGCGTCATACGTTGCCCAGTTCCTCGCAGTATATGGAATCAGCTACTTCTTCATAGAGTTCGGGCCCAATGTGACGACATTCATTTACCCACCAGAGGTCTTCCCTACGAAGGTGAGGGGATTTGGGTCAGGTGCTTCTGCAGCAGGGGGCAAAACTGGAGCCTTTATAGGTACATTCCTTAATGCAATCATCCTTGCATCATCAATAGGTGAATCAGGTCTGTTCCTCATTCTTGCATTGCTCTCCGTCATTGGTCTCATATTTACACTGGTACTTCTTCCAGAGCCAAAAAGAATCGACCTTGACGAGATATCCGGTGAAAACTCCCTTATATCCGGCCCTCAGAACGCTGTTAAAACAGGAATGAAACAGCACTGAAGACTCCCCTTTCAAATTTTTTCAGATAAATTTTTGAGAATTTATGCATAGCTTTCTTCATTAGTTTATTCTCTTTTGTCTGGTTACTGCATTATTTTGGCTACAGATGCGTTATAAAGTCCTGCAAATTACGGTATGGATAATCCTGACATCTGAAGATTCAGAAAGAGGCAAAATTGGCGGAGAACGGCGGCCTGCAAGCAATAAGGGTCTTAGATCAGCCAGCGGAAAGAACGCCCCCTCTTCGTGCAAACCCATCCCAACAGGCGCCACACCCGTTGTAGACTTGAATAAATGTGAAGCAAAGGGGGAATGTGTTAGAGTGTGCCCCTACGATGTATTTGAAATCAGGGTGATTACCAGAGAGGAGAGGTCAAAACTCAGTTTATTCGGGAAGATAAAGTCGAGGGCACACGGAGAGAGAAAAGCATTTGTGGTGAGGGGCGACTCCTGCCACACTTGCGGACTCTGTGTGACAGAATGTCCAGAGGGTGCAATTAAGCTGTTCGTCAGGCAGGCACGAGTATGACTTGGCCTGTTAGGTGATCATCACTCACAGAAGAAAGGATAATGCCGAACGGCAGGAGAGTCATGGCATGAATCCGAGTAATAAATCATTAACATCGCTGAAAATTATCATTCTCATTTCATGCTGAAAAACCGCAATCCAATAAGATTTCTCTAAATGTAGCCCAGAAATGATGAGAACCGCAAATCAAATTTAATATGAAAATAAATAGGATGCCATCCGTCTTCAAGAGGATAGGCTTTCCAGAGATACGTTTTTTGTCTCCTCACCCATGAACATTGTTATAAGGAAACCGGCCAGCCCCACAGCAAAGAGGAGCATTTCCATAGGCAGTATGCCGTAAAGTTTCAGGGTAATTGGAAAGACAACAGCCGATATTATGGCTCCAACCCTACTTATTGCAGTCCCTGCACCCAGTGCAGTTGTTCTCATCCTTGTGGGGAAGAGTTCACTAACAAATATACCGGTAGTTTCTCCTGTTCCTCCAGCATTGGCAAAGTAGAATATGGCAAACATCGGGAACAGGAGTAGTAGAGGAGGCGCACTTTTTACCACGACGAAATATATCCCCAGGACAAAAAGGGAAAGTCCCTGGGCCAGGAAGGTATAAGCTTGCCACCTTTTCCTGCCCGCTATATCTGCTGTGAATACAAACGCAAGAGTCCCGACAACGCCTATGAGGTAAAGTATAAGTGTGAGAGTCAGTGATCCAGCGTGCGATGAATATCCCAGCTCCAGCAGTAGGCTCGCAGTATAGATACCAATGCCGTAAAAGATAAGATCATTGAGGAACCAAGATGTGAATACAAATACACCGCGTTTTCTATAGTTGGGGCTTAAGGAGGGGGTGTTGTCAGAGGGGAGACTGTCTTCAGGCTTATCATCTATGCCGAATTTTTCCTTTATCTCCTTTATTTCTTTCTGATCATTCTTTTCTGCCGCAAATCTTGGGGTCTCCTCAACCTTTCTCCTGAGTATCAGAACAATGACCGCAGGTATGGCGCCTGCCCCAAGGAGCCATCTCCAGGCAACAGCTCCGAAGGGAAGAAGTGCGAGTCCAAGTGCAACTGCAATGCTGCCTCCAATCCACCATGACATCAGTCCGGTTCCAAGGAATTTACCTCTACCTTTTACAGGCGAGTATTCCCCTATAATGGAGAGGGTCAGGGTATAGTCGGCGCCAATTGCAAGACCCAGTAGGGCCCTGAACGCTATCAATTCGACGTAGTTCTCAGATAGGGCGCTGAGTACTGCGAAAAGTGCAAAAATGAGCATATCCCACTGATATATCACCTTTCTTCCCTTAAGATCGGCTATGAATCCAAATACGGCACCGCCAATAAGCTGCCCCACTATTGTTGCCACACCAATTATTGCTGAAATTGTGGCCCCAATATTGAACAGTGGGGCGATGAATATCAATGCAGGGCCGATGACCAAGAGATCGTAGCCGTCCAGAAGATACCCCATATCTGAAAGAGCCGTTATGAAATAGTGGTATTTTCGCGGCTTCAGGCTGTCCATTTCCCGAAGGAACTGATTTTCAGTCATGTCGCATTGAGGATTAGGAAAAATATTAATCTTTTCTAAAAAGTTTATTGGGAAAATATAATCTAATAAAAAATAAATAATATTGAAATTACTTGAGTGCACTCACAAGTTTAGGCACGATCTGGAAGAGATCACCCACGATTCCGTAATCGGCCTCCTCAAAGATTGGTGCGCTCTTATCCTTGTTTATTGCCACAACAACCTTTGAGGTCCTCATTCCCGCAATATGCTGGATCTGGCCGGATATTCCAAGCGCTATGTAGAGCTTCGGCTTCACTTTCTTTCCGGAGAGCCCGACCTGCCTTTCCTCGCTCAGCCACTGATAGTCAAGGCACACAGGTCTTGATCCGGCAATCTCTCCATGTACTGCCTCAGCCAGCGGTTTCACTTTCTCAATGTTCTCCTTGCTTCCTATCCCCCGTCCCACTGAAACAATAACAGGTGCTTTCTCTATGTTAACAGATCCAGAATTTTTGTTCACGCGGTTCACAACGGCCACCCTTGACGGAGGCATTGAAACGGTTTCCAGGGGAGACTTTTCTCCGGATTTTGTTGCCTCAGCAATTCCAGGCATGACTGTGAATATCCTTGCCTCGCTCTCCTCCTCAAGGAGGGTCTTTCCTCCGTAGAAGAATCTCTTTGTCCTTATCTTTCCAGACTGAGGGACAAATTCCGTTATTTCTGTTACTGCAGGAAGGTTGAATTTCTCAGACATCATTCCGGCAATCTCCCTTCCCCTAACGGTTGAACCTGCCAGGAATAGATCATATGCGCCCTTGCTGAATATTTCAGAAAGTGATGCAAACGCAGATTCACTGACCTGATCCCCTTTCAGCTCGTAGATCTTCGATGCTCCATATTCATCAATGCCCTGAGGCACTGGGGAGAAAACTGCCAGA
>JAMCUD010000018.1:4279-11918 GCA_023379355.1 Thermoplasmatota archaeon | reverse complement strand
TGCAACCTTCGCAACATTGAAAAATGTCAGGGCATTGTTGTTAAGGGCTTCCATAAACTTCTCAGGATCCATTTCTGATATCCCTGAAGTACTGAAGAAACCTCCAGCACAGTGCACCACACCATCTATTCCTCCAAGTCTTTCACTCAATCTTGTCATAGCATGTTCAGCTTCACTGAAAATTTTCAGATCTGCATTCATGTAGGGAGAATTCAGCTCCGCCGCCAGGTTTCTGCCAAATTCAGATCTCGATATGAGGGCAATTTCCTCTCCATGAGATTTGAATTCCCTGGCAATACTGCATCCCATTCCAGGCCCCACTCCAGATATTATGTAATGCCCCATGTTATGGTGATCAACGATTCTATGAAATCTTTACGGTAACTTTGATACAATCATGTCTAATATACGCACATCAATATAGAACTATCACTATGATATATCGGAATATACTTTCTGATTCCTAATCTTGAAATACTAGCACCTCAATGTGATCATGAGGTGTATAATGTATCCAGGCGCATTTGATTATCAAAGACCACAAACCCTGAAAGAAGCTGTCAATTTACTGGATTCCTCAAGAGGGAATGCCAGAGTTCTTGCTGGTGGAATGAGCCTCATTCCTCTGCTCAAATCCAGAATTGTTTCCATACCCGTCCTTGTTGATATTGGCAGAATTAGTGAGCTCAGGAAAATAGAAAACACTGGAGATACAGTCAGAATAGGCTCCATGGTCACTGATCATGAGATAGAACATTCTAAAACAATAGGGGATAAGTTTCCCCTTATAACAGAAGTATCAAAGTGGATCGGAGATCCACAGGTTCGCAACAGAGGTACGATGGGTGGTTCCCTTTGCCATGCTGATCCTTCTGGTGACTGGGGAGCATGCCTGATTGCGCTCAGAGGAAAGGTCCATGTTTCCGGGCCGAATGGATCCAGGGCAATAGATTCAGATTCATTCTTTACCGGCCCTTTTTCCACCTCCCTGGATAGTTCTGAGATACTCACCGGGATAGAATTCAATGAGATTGAAGGCATGAATGGATCCGCATATGAAAAGATAGAGAGGAAGGCAGGCGATTTTGCCACAGTTGGCATTGCAGTACAGATCTCAACTGACGAGAAAGGCGTATGCATATATGCTGGAATAGGCCTTACGTCGGTTTCAGCTTCGCCAATTCGAGCAGTGCGTGCGGAAAAGGAACTGCTTGGGAAGGAATTGAAAATGAAGAATATAGAATCAGCAGCAATGGCAGCATCTGATGAATGCGATCCTTCCGATGATCCCCTGAGGGGTTCTGCTGAATTCAAGAGATACCTTGTTAAGGTATGCACAAAGAGGGCCCTGATCAAGGCAATTAAGGAGGCAGGTGGTGTATTATGAGTGAAAGGAACAGAACGCTCAGGGTATCACTTACGGTGAATGGAAAGACGCTGGAAGGGGATGTTGAACCGAGGACCCTTCTGATCCATTTTCTCAGGGATAAACTCTCCCTCACAGGCACACATATAGGTTGTGATACCTCCAACTGCGGTGCATGCACAGTGCTTATGGACGGTAAGAGTGTCAAATCCTGCACAATGTTTGCAGTCCAGGCCGATGGTTCATCCATTACAACTGTAGAAGGCCTGGAATCTGATGGAAAACTCAGCAAAATACAGGAGGCATTCAGGGAGAAGCATGGATTGCAGTGTGGCTTCTGCACACCTGGCATGATAATGTCAGCTGCCTTCCTTCTGGCTGAGAATCCACATCCAACTGAAGAGGAGATACGATGGGGTATTGCAGGCAATCTCTGCCGGTGCACAGGCTACAGCAATATTGTATCTGCAGTGACATATGCAGCCGATAATACAGGGGGTGATTCAGAATGAAGTCAGGCCAGGTTGAAATATTACAGAAAGAGGATCAGAGTGTAGTATATTCAGGGCAGAAGGTTAAAAGAAGGGAAGATCAGAGAATGATCACCGGCCATGGTCAGTACACCGAGGACATCACAATTCCAGGCACACTTTATGCAAGTTTCGTAAGGAGTGAATACGCTCACGCTAAAATTAAAGGGGTGGATTGCACAAAGGCTCAGAAATTGCCAGGTGTTATAGGAGTTCTGACAGGTAAGGACCTGGAGGGAAAGATGAATCCCATCCCCACTGCATGGAACATACCAGGGGCGGATCTTCATGTGCCAAGATATTACGCAATTGCCATTGACAGGGTCAGATATGCAGGAGACCCTGTGGCAGTTGTCATAGCTGAATCCCCATATATTGCTGAGGATGCTGCAGAGCTGGTCAGTGTGAAGTATGAGCCCCTTGATCCTGTTCTTGACATGGAAAAGGCTGAGGATAATTCCTCCCCGCTTGTGTATGACGATGTTCCAGGAAACAGGGCATTTCTTTGGAAACTGGACACAGGTAACGTGGATGATACATTCAGGAATGCTGATATCGTGGTAAAGCAGAGGATAGTCAACCAGAGGCTTCAACCCACATCCATGGAGACCAGGGGCGCAATTGCAGAATACAACAGTGGTACGGGCATCACAACGGTTTGGATGACCACACAGAACCCCCATGTCCACAGGTTCCTCCTTTCACTGATTCTAGGAGTTCCCGAGCACAGGCTTCGTGTAATAGCACCTGATGTTGGCGGCGGATTCGGAAGCAAAATCTCCTGCCTTGGGCCAGAGGCAGTGATCTGTTATCTTGCCACCCTCTACGGAAGGCCGGTGAAATGGAATGAGACCAGAAGGGAAAACTTCCTTGCCACAACCCATGGGAGGGATCATATTCAGTATGTCGAGATGGCTGCAAGCAAGGACGGGACTGTTCTTGGCTTACGTGCAAAGGTTTTCGCCAACATGGGCGCATTTCTTTCAACCGCTGCACCAGGTGTCCCAACAATCTTATTCGGCCTCATCCTGCCTGGACAGTACAGAATAAAGGCAATTGGATGCGAGGTGCATGGCATACTGACCAATACAATGGCAGTGGATGCTTATCGTGGAGCAGGAAGGCCTGAAGCATCCTTCATAGTAGAGAGAATGATGGATATCCTTGCTGCCCAGCTGAAAATGGACCCGGCCGAACTGAGAAGAAAGAACTTCATACCGCCATCTGAATTTCCTCACACAGTTCCAACAGGCCTGATCTATGACAGCGGGAATTATGTGCAGGCTCTGGATAAGGCGATGAAAGCCATAGGATACCATGATTTGAGGAAGGAACAGGAAAGGTTGAGAAAGGAAGGAAAACTTGTCGGCATCGGTATATCCAGTTATATTGAAGTCAGTGGTCTCGGGCCTTCAAAGGTAGTCAGATCCACAGGCTTTGGCCTTGGCCTCTGGGAAAGTGCCACTGTCCGTGTCCACCCAACCGGCAAGGTTTCAGTATTCACAGGGGGGAATCCCCATGGTCAGGGTGAGGAAACAACCTTTGCACAGCTGGCTGCGGATGAACTTCAGGTGCCAATGGAGGATGTTGAGATATTCCATGGGGACACCGGAATGATACCATTTGGAATGGGCACCTATGGGAGCAGAACTACGGTTGTTGCAGGTGGTGCCATTGCCATTTCATGCAGGAAAATAGTTGAGAAGGCCAGAAAGATAGCAGCCCATCTTCTTGGCGTTCCTGAACTGGATATAGTCTTTGAAGGTGGCAAATTCCATCCCAGTGGAGACATGGAACATTACCGTACCATGGCTGATGTGGCACTGGCGGCATATGGGGCAGGAGGCGATGAAGTGCCGGATGGAATGGAACCTGGGCTTGAGAATACCAGTTTCTTTGACCCTGAGAATTTCGTATATCCCTTCGGAACACACATATGCTATGTTGAGGTTGATCCGGAGACATACAAAATTCGCATTAAGAGATATGTTGCTGTTGACGACTGCGGAAAACAGATAAATCCAATGATTGTGGAAGGCCAGATACATGGGGGCATAGCGCAGGGCCTTGCCCAGGCACTGTATGAGGAGACAGTTTTTGACAGCACCGGAACTCTTCTCACCGCATCATTATCGGACTATGCCATGCCTACTGCCGTCGAGATGCCCTCAATAGAGAGTTATTTCACGGAAACACCGTCACCTCACAACCCAATAGGAGTTAAAGGAGTTGGGGAGGCAGGCACTATAGCTGCGCCATCTGCTGTTGTGAATGCTGTGATGGACGCCCTTTCGCCCTTTGGGATAAGGCATATAGACATGCCTCTGAAACCTGAAAAAATATGGAAGGCGGTGATGGGGGCGAAAAAAAGTGCAAAGTGATCCATGTTACGGGCCACTTTCTAAATCTCACACTGAGGGTATTCAGAAATTTGAAAGCATCTTCCGATTTGGATAGAGGATGATCATTCAATTTCCTCTTCATTTTCTAAGATTTTTTGAGTATTTTATTTATATCTCCTGCCCAAAGATGAGCTCTGCAGACAGTTATCTCATTTCCGTTGATGTAAAGTGTGGATGTTGTCGTCGCAGTTTTAACAAATGAAACCTCTTGGACCTGGTCTATACTCCATGACGCTGATGTCCCTTTCCATCCCGTGAATTCAAGGGAATCAGGGAATAGCTTCAGGGTACCTTTCTTTCCATTGTAAAAAGCAAGATCCATCCTAACCGGTGATCTGTTCAAGCTTCTCCTCCTCCACAAGATTAACTGATTTACCAGCCCTTGCCGCCACAGCGGGCTTCTTCCTCACGATCCTCCTGGCATAATACACCGCTAACAGGAGATATGCGATGGCCGCAAGAACCGCCTCCGTTATGGGGAAAACAGGAGGGTATATAGATTCATAAAGAACCCATACGAATATTACAGTCGCGACAACCGGCAATACATAATGCTCCGATATATGAACGAAGTTGTAAATCCCCCGGTGTTTTTCCTTCAACCTGTAGAACAGTGTCATAACACTGGTATTCAGAAGGATGTGTGTTATGATCAGCCCAAACAGGGCAAGTGTAGTCAGCAGATTGAACGCATTGCCCAGTACCGAGGATACAGCGGAATTGGATGATGAAAGCATGAACAGTGAAAGCAAAGGCTCATGCATCATAAATGCTACGATTGCAGTACCTCCAAGGGCGAGCACAGAGGCCAGTACCCCTATGAAAAGCAGTGCTTTATGTGGAGTGACATATTTTTCATGCAACTGCGCGAAATATGAGGGCAGAACACCATCCCTACCCATTGCAAAGTACACTCTACCTGCATTTGACTGCATTGCTACTGAATCTGAGAATGCGGAGTTGAATGCCACAAGAGACAGCATTATCCCTCCTGCTGCACCCGTATAAGCTGTGGCAACAAGTATTCCGGGGATATTAGCAGATGCAAATGTGCTCATAAGCGAAACGCCCCAACCAACTGTAAGGGCGTATGCTACTTCCGTAAGCACAATGCCCACAATTACCAGCCCAAAAATAAGGCTCTTCGTAATTGCCCTGCTGTTTACTGCCTCCTCACCCAGAGGTGCAGATCCTCCATATCCTATGAAGCTGGTAAGGCCAAATATCATGCCGAGGCCCAGCCCACTGAGAGGGCCACCTACACTGTTAAACACGGGTGATTTAGTGAAGGGGTTGAAAACCGCCAGGGTGTTGTCTTTGGCCTCAAGTATTATGACAAGGGACAGCACAGCAAGGAATATGACTTCAAAGAATGCTGCAATCCTGATATATTTCATCTGTGGGCGTATTCCGAATATTGCCAGGGTTATGGGTGCCAGTATGAAGACAAGTATGAATGGTATCCATATCCAGCCAGGGAGTGATATTCCCAGGAACAGCTCAAGTACTCCTGGCAATACAATGCCACCAACATAAACAGGTATTGCTGCAGTGCTTGAAATCTGGTACATAACATACAGGAGGCCAGAAGTTATGGCAGGAGTGGGCCCGAAGGCACTTCCAATGTATCCATAATATCCTCCTGCACTTGCATGCCTCCTTGACAGGTGATACAGAGTGTTGACTTCAAGAAACATTGTCAGAGTGGCTATGAGGAATGCCAGAGGTGTGAGGAAGAATGCGAATGCAGCTGCAGAAGTCATGAATGCAACCGTATCACAGGCTGGGGCCATCGCTGAGATCTCTTCAGCAATTGCACCCCACACACCGACCTGGGCTCGTTTTAAACGAAAGTTATTGTTGGTAGCTGCCAATTAGGCTCACCTTATTACTAATGGAATGATATTAGTATCATACTAATTCATATAAAGATTTGCAGGACGGGATAATTTGAAATCATGAATGAAGGGCATATCTCTTTGATTTACAGACTTGACTACAATCACAAACATTCAGCAGATCAGCGGTGTGTTTGGCGAGGTCACATCTCAGGAATTTTTCTTGAACATGGACTTCATTTATACAGGCCAGATCAATGATTACTCAGTGTAAAGTTGACCAGTTGTGTTATTGTATGTGTGTTGTATCCTTATCAGAAGTTTAAAGGAGAATATCAATGGTACTGGTCAATACTTTCCCCATGTGGGCATATTGAGGGTTTTCCCAGGTTTTCAAAAATGGTGTCAACAGAAGGGTGATCCATAAGATAGTCTATAAACTGGCTTATCTGGCAGGCCTTGTTCAGATCCACACCATGCTTGACCATCAGGGTCTCAATTATTCGGTGTATTTCCTGTATTTCCTGATATCGTTCCAGTCCAGTACTTGTCAGGATAATCATACCCTTATCATCCAGAACCATCTCATCATCCAGAACCATCTCCTTTGATTCCAGCCTTTTAACAAGATTGAGGGTTGTAGGGTTTTTGATTCCAAGTTCCTTTGACAGGTCAGAAAGTCTGACGGGAAATTGGTCTTCCAGATGCCTGCCCACAGCGATCAGGCAGTCTCTCTCCTTCTTTGTAATGGAATGGTTATCGGGCATTCTCTCAGCTATGTCAATGTGAATATATATTTAAGCAAGACTGTATGATCTGACTCCAGATTATTTTCCATTCATACACTGTGATCATTGTCAGGGCATTATGTCTCAAAGTGAAAGCTAAATTGACAGGGTATGAAGAAATAATTAATATCATTAAGAAATACCAGCGTGCTTCAGTTCAGGTATTTGAGGTATTTCTCGCCTGAAAGGGGGCGCTGGGGTGCACCGACCTCGTTGGTAATATTATGGCTGAAAAAAGGAATATGATACTATGGGCAGTTCTTATTGGAATGCTGATGTCGGCTGTCGATACAACGATCGTGATACTAGCGCTTCCAACAATTACCGATAAATTAAAGGCTCCCTTTCTTGACACCATCTGGGTCATTCTGATTTATCTTCTGGTCCTGGCTGCACTTACAACTCAGCTCGGAAGGCTTGGTGACATATATGGAAGAGGCAGGATTTTCAACCTGGGTTTCCTTATCTTCATTCTGGGGTCTGCTCTTTCCGGCGCTGCAACATCAGTTGATTTTTTGATAGGTGCCAGGGGACTTCAGGGTTTCGGGGCGGTTCTGATCCAGGCTAACAGTGGTGCAATTGTTGCAGATTATTTCCCTCCCAGAGAAAGGGGAAAAGCATTTGGAATAACCAGTATGGGATGGACTATTGGAGGAACACTTGGAATTGTTCTTGGTGGGATCATAACATCCCTGACGACATGGCGTTTCATATT
>JAMCUD010000018.1:0-4269 GCA_023379355.1 Thermoplasmatota archaeon | reverse complement strand
ATATTTTACATAAATGTACCAATAGGGCTGATAGGCTTCTACCTTTCCTTGAAGTATATCAAAGACAACCAGGAAGAAAAGGTAAAAATGGACTATTCTGGAACAGCTCTACTTCTGGTACTTCTTGTACTTGTCTCCTATGGTGCGGTTGAAATTGCAGGCAACGGAATTTCAGCACTGAATCTCGCAATGCTGATTGCAGGAATTGTCTTGATCATACCGTTCCTGGTGGTTGAAAAGGTTGTAAAATCTCCAATGCTTGTGTTGCGTGCTTTCAAGGAGAAGATGCTTTCCTATTCCCTGCTTTCTGCAACATTGCAGGCAATCGGTTACCTATCGGTGCTATTCATACTCATAATGTACCTTCAGGGTGTACGTGGATATTCTCCTCTGGATTCGGCTCTCCTTCTGGTTCCTGGGTACATCATTTCCAGCCTCCTTTCACCCAGAATGGGCCGGCTATCAGATAAAATAAGTCCAGGTTATGTTGCCAGCACAGGAATATTTCTCATGGCAATAGGCGTCCTCATATACTATTCAATGGGTGTTGCAACTCCAATATATATTGTAGTTTTGGGTCCCCTTGCCACGGGGATTGGTGGTTCATTCTTCTGGCCATCCAACAGCAGTGCTGTCATGACTGCCTCGCCGCGTGATCTGCTCGGTTCCGTCTCTGGGTTGCAGAGAACCCTCTCGAACATAGGAACGCTCATGAGTTATGTGATAGCAATTTCAATAGCTGCTCTTTCAGTTCCCAGATATGTGGCTTTTGAGGTATTTCTGGGTGTAGATAAACTTCAGGGTGGTGTTTCGGCAAAATTCATGGTTGGAATCCATTCAGCTCTTCTTGTGAGCTTCATAATACTTATATTCGGGGCTCTCTCGTCTCTTGCCACCGGAAAAATGCGCAGGTTCAACCCTCATGAGGCGCAGAAACAAGTAGATACTGAAAAGGTATAATGAAATGTCTTATCTCATTTATTTCCATTTTTGTTAGTTAAACAACATCATTTTTCCTTGTAGATAAGATTATATCGTTTTCAGACAGATAGATAATTTGTATATACCTTATATTTAAAATGAGTATTATGTGAAATTCACTGTGATGATTCTATGGATTCTGCTAATAAGAAAGGCCCTAAAAGACATTTTTCACTTCTTGGGCAGTACTCATCCTTTATCTCTGGATTCAACATTATTCAGGTGTGCCTTACATGGTATGTTTTCACATCAACCCATTCAGCCACTGACGTGGGTTTGGTGGCAATAGTAGAAACCATCACTGTAATGGCCATAATGCTACCCACTGGAACATACGTGGACAGATTTAATAAAGGCCTTATCCTGATAATAGCAGGGGTTGTCGGTGCAATTGTTTCCGGTACGCTCACATTACTGGGGTCATCCTCAGAATTCCGGCTCTACTTGATCTTTGTTCTTGTAATATTCTGGGGAGCCAGCAGGGAATTCGGAAGATCTGCCTCACTTTCTGCAATTCCGGAAATTGTAGAGAATTCATCACTATCATCCTTCAATGGCATAAACAGGGCTTCAAGCAGTGCATTTGGAGCGTTTTCCAATGCAGTTGCAGGTGCGTTAATTGCAGCTTTTGGCGTCATTTCAGGCTTTATATCTGGCACTTTGATATATGCCATTTCTGCACTGTTCTCGGCTGTGGGTATATTTCCAATATTGAGGGGAAGGCGTAATGTAACAAAGAGGAGAAAGTCAATGGCTGGTGAGCTGGGGGAGGCATTTCGCTGGCTGTACAGGAAGAAAGGTTTTTTCCTCTTGACAATATCTGCAACCTTCTTCAATTTCTTTTTGATAATGGTAGAGGCATATATTGTTGTCTTTGTATACTCAGGCCTGAAAAGTTCTCCTTTAATATTTGGAGGAATTCTCGGTGCATTCTCTTTCGGAGATGTCTGTGGTTCCATATTTGCAGGCAGGGTAAATCTTCTGAAGCATACTGGAAAGATAAATGTCGTTCTCTACGGAGGGGTACCAGGATTATGCATTCTCCTAACAGGCATACTGAAGTTGCCAGTACCTTCGATCATTCTCTTCTTCATCTGGGGGTTCTCTTTTGGAATTGCAATAAACCTCTGGCTCACATCAGCACATAACCTTGTGCCCGCTGAAATGCGCGGAAAGTACTTTGCTCTGGATGGTCTCCTGTCTTCAATAAGTCCAGTCTCAATTGCAGTAGGAGCTTTATTGATTTCTTTATTTGGCATAGTGGGCACTTTTCTCATAGCAGGCATAATGCTGCTGTTTTTCACAGTGGTATTTTCATTTTCAAGAAGTCTCTGGAAACTGGATGGGTCCAGGGAGCCACTTATTTCAGAAACTGAGATCCAATAAATTTTCATTGATATGCAGGAGTTGGATCACTGGTTAAAAAATCCGGATTATGCCACAGAAGAAATAAATGAAAACCTCCTCCTTTCTTTTAATATAAAGATAAGAAACATGATAAATCCAGTAATGCCCAGAATATCCCATGATAATTGGAAACTGTATGTTATTCCAATAAATATGAACAAGGCCGGAGTGCTGAAGGAAACGATCTTTTGCAGAAAATTGTTCAGGCCAAGATACATTGAAGAATCTGCATCCTTTACAGATTCAATAACAAGTGAATAGGTTATGGAAAGGCAGGCAGATGTCAGAACCCCTATGATTGAAATGATAACAAGCGCAGGCCAGAATGAAAGCGCAAATTGCATAAGAAAGAACAGAAGTATTTCTGCAAGGATTAGGATAGAGTAGTATCTGATCTGGGAAAAAGATTTTGTAATGTTTCTAACCATGATGGTTCCGCCTGCGAGCCCTGTGAGCATGAAACTTGCAACTATGATGGCAGCAAAATAAGTGTTCAGGTTGAACTGGATTGAACTGTAATAGACAAATTCCTGACCAATGACCGCTTCAGCAATAGTTGATATTGCTGCCGAAATTGACAGAAAATAGATCCTCTCTGAGAAAAACTTAACAGTCTTTTCCCTGATAGGTGCGGAAAACGCAGGGATAATGTGGATTCTCAAGGAAAGCATAAAGATGGCTAAACCTAGAAGCACTCCCAGTATGCCATCAATAATAAGAATATGCATCCAGCCTATGGGCGATGCAAAGAGAATTCCAAGCAAAATTCCAGATCCGGAACCAACCCCAAAGGCGGCATTGTAGGTTCCAGTCATGAAGGTTCTCTCCCTATTTATCTGAAGGTTCTCAATCAATGCAAGTGCAGGCGAAGAGAACATTGCTGCGCCTGCTCCAGTAAGAAATCTGAAAAGTGAGATCTCAGCAAAGGATACGGAATAGGCACTGACTATTGAAGATACCCCCATAATCAGCAATCCGGCTATGGCAGTTTTTTTAGGGCCGATCAGAAATGCCACGGTCCCTCCCACTATCTGGAATGGGATTAAGCCCAGATAAAAAGCTGTCCCAATAAATCCTGTCTCTATGGGTGTAAGATGAAGAGACAGAGAAATATAGGGAAGTGTGGTTGAGGTGGAGAACCAGTTCAATCCATAGACGAATCTTGCAACATAGACTGCAATATAGAGAGGCCTTGAATTCAACTAGTGGCTAAAAGCAAATACCCATATAAATAAATGAATAAGGTAAAAAACATTAGGGGGACTTCAGTATGGTGTCCCCTTCATAGAATAGTTGATTCATTCTGCATGAGTTTCGCGATTGATGTGTTCATTTCTGACTGGCCAATAACAGCAGAAAACACCAGATAATCACCCTTTATCCCAAAGGAAAAAGTTAGATTCAGGCTTGCCTGAGCTGGCCCGTCTTAGTATGTTGTGTTGTAAATAAAAAATGTCATTCCCTGATAACTTTCATTGACAACTAAAAGGCCGCTATTGGCCATTTTCGCTGAATCATTCAGGTCAGTTGTAATGTTCCTGTACAGTTGTGAAACAAAGGATGAATTTGCCCCTTCAATGTATCCAAGTGCCAGTGTGCTATTGGAGCTATCCGAATGGAAAGCTTCCAGTCCAACGCCAGAAATTAATGTTCCATTGTTGGCCATATTGAGTATTCCAGAATAAGATGAGTCTCCCTGTAACATTTCTGAATAGTTTGAAAGTTCATTGTAAGCTTCAGTCGGGTTCAAGAAGTAAGCACTTACATTGAAGATCGTCTTATATGATGAGGCAAAGTCTGCCTGTACTGAAGCAGTCGAGGCAAGGTGCTCTGCCACTGAAAAGTTGAGTGGATATGAGTTCAGGATGGATATTTCATCAG
>JAMCUD010000017.1 GCA_023379355.1 Thermoplasmatota archaeon | reverse complement strand
ATAATACTTAGTGTAATGCTAAGAAAGCAGGCCATTCCTATTATCTCTAGAGGGACACTTCCAGGTGGCACTGGAGGAGATTGATTGAAGAATCTCTAAAAAAGGTCAAAAGATAAATACCATAGCAAATACGTATTTCTTCATAGCCATAGGCCCCCCTAATCTTTTCTCACTTAGCTGGTCTTGGTTTCGTTCTCGTTGACAGATAAGAACTTAGAGATGCCCTCAAGGAAGTGAGAGATGGCGTCTTTTTCTTCCTCTCCTAGCATTACACTAAGTATTATGCCATTATGAAAAGCGATAATCCTTCTTGCCATCTTTTCTGAGTCAATAGTATTTGGCACGATCCCGTTAATTTGAAGTCTTTCAATAAAGCTGGTTACAATGCTGACATAATTTCTATAACTATTAATGAGTATATCCCTAATCTTTTGATTTTTGTTTGCTTCTGATAAAGCAAAGATCCAATAGAATTTGATATAATTAGGCAATCCCAACTCCTGATAAATAAACTCTCTGACACCGTCCATCAGATTCCCGGACAGTGCATTATTTATTGTATTTTCAAGAATAGACATATTATGATTGCAAGCCTCAGTTAAAAGATCTTCTTTATTCTTAAAATAAAGATAAAGTGTACCCTTTGTTACACCCACATTTCTCGCTATTTCTTCCATTCCGACATCCTTAAAACCTGAGGAGTAAATCATCTGCGATGCTGATTCTAAAATTGCTTCCTTAGCTTGATCTTTGTAACCCTTAACAACCCTGGACATGGATAATGAATTGATTGATTATTTAAATGTTTAACGACATTAAGTTTTAATACTAACCGTTTATTTACAAATATGAATGGTCAGTCACTATTTATGATCAACCCTAACGCTTACCAGCTTCGGACAGATGTTGCCATTATTAAAGAAAACATGACCGCTACGGCCATTTACACAGAAAGCTCTAAGGACTCATTTTTCTTAGGGGGCAGGACTGCAGCTGGAGCTTCAATGCATATTTCCCAAAAAAATAAAACATCTGACGCTCAACAACATGTTATCTCTGATTTTACTAGTATAGCGATCGCTAAAATCGGATATGAAGAAAATTTTAAGATGGGTTGTCGCAAGTGGGGTCGGTGAATAATGTTCATTGGTCATTTTGCAATTGCATTTATCTTGCACTATTTTTTTCCAGAAGTGCCATTATGGGTTCCTCTGCTCGGTGTAAGTTTCCCTGACTTGTTATGGCCGGTCCTTATTACATTAGGGATTGAAAAAGCGCATTTTGATAGCGAATCTCCACTTCAGAAAAATATAGAATTTACGTACTACCCATATTCACATTCGTTGGTACTTACATCAATATTTGCTTTTGCTGTGGGGGTGGTCCTATATTTTATACTGAAAGACCCTGCTGTCATCCTGGTATTCACACTATCATCAGCAACCCACTGGTTCCTAGACATAACGGTACATAATAGGGATTTGCCATTACTGGGATTCTCAAAATATGATAAAAAAATCGGTTTCGGTCTCTGGAATTATGGCTGGAAAGCCTTTGTTCTGGAATATTCCTTTTATGCCGTGATTACAGTCATCTTTGTGAAACCAGCCTTGGTATTGGATTTCCTACTACTTGGCGCATTGTTCCATGCGGCGAATATGAATACCTTCATAGCCTTTACAAAGAAAAACCCGTTCGCACTTTCTAAATTTAGTTACCCGGTCATAACGCTTTTGGGATTTTTCCTTTTTATAATAGCTGTAATGTTATGATTTATATTCCATATTAAAAATTCCCCGTTTCTCTAAGAAATCAAAAGAATTAAACTACAATTGATAGGCCTTGGCACTCACTTAAACTCCAACTTCATCATTTTACATAATTTGTATAAATAGGAGCTCGATGAACATTTTTGACTTCCCACGTATGTCCGGTGCTTCCACTCTTTGCCAGTCCCACATAGAAACATTTCATACCTATATTCCAGAATGCCTTAGGAAAATACTTTTCACTCAGGTCCAGCTTCTTGAAATTAGAACGAACACTATGATGCCTAACTGGACAGTGAAATAGGAAAACGTAGATCCCTCTACCTGATGATCGCATATCCTGCATAAAAGTTCGGCATGCTATGGGTCCCTTGCAATATTATGGGACTGCCAGATCACAGATTTCAATTTAAGAATGTAATACACATTCTCTCGGGTTACCTTCAGATCTGTTAGTACAGAAATTCCTAATGAAATGTTTCTATGTGCTTGCATACGGTAACATTTTTGGCAATATATTCAGGGTGGATTTTCACTTTCCCGGAGCGAACCTTCCACTACCTTGAGGAAAGGCAACAAGCTTTCTCTGAGTTTCCAACCAAAATTTGTAAGGGAATAGTATATGCCTTCCATATCCTCGTTCCTATCTATGATGTGAAAATCCTGAAGTTCCCGTAGCCTCTTTGAAATTATGGTAGTGCTTGAAAATGGAATGTCCCTTATTATCTCGTTGAAATTTTTTCTGTTGCCCTTATTTCCTATTACCCCGAGTATCATCATCGTATACTTCTTCCCGATAAGGCTCAGAAGTGGCAGAGAAGGATCGATACATACTGTTCTGCCGGAATCCTCTATCATACATGCCCTGATCTTATTATGAAGTCTGGCATCTTCGTTTAATGGCATTTATTCAGCACCATATGTCCATTTTAGTAAGTGCAAGTAAAAAAATGTTTACTTTTCTGTATTAATAATGGAGTATCCTAACTGAATTATGGAAAAAGAAAAAGTAAAACTTCGAATCTATGGAATGACCTGCGACGACTGTGCTGCCACAGTGAGCGATGCACTTAGGGGTCAGGATGGCGTGCTTGAGGTTAAGGTATCCCTGAAGGAGAGATCGGGCGAGGTTACGTTTGATCCGGAAAAACTAAGGCGCGAAGATCTTCTTAAAAACAAGGTTTTCGCAAAGCCATCGCACTATAGTGCAATCATTGACGAACAATAAGTGGTGAACAGACTTGGCTGCAAATGTTGAAAAATTTGATCTCGTAATACTCGGAAGAGGAGCCGCCGCATTTTCTGCGGCCATAAAGGCTTCTGAACTCAGTAGCGGTGAAATGACCATAGCAATGATCGGCACCGGCCCACTTGGAGGCACTTGTGTCAACGTTGGATGCGTCCCCTCCAAGTATCTGTTAGAGGCTTCCCATTCCGTTTTCCGTCCGGGGCATCCTAAAATGCCGGGCATCGAGGCAACAATGGTGAAATTTGATTTTTCTCGGGTAATGAATGGTCTCAGGTCTTATGTTGCGAATGCCAGAGATTCAAAGTACGTTCAGGTTATGGAGAACTACGGCAACGTGAAACTATTCGAAGGACTTGGCAAGTTTATGGGCAGAAAGACTGTTGGTGTCTACGATAAAAATGGAAATGATATTGCAGTTGTTTCAGGATCCAACATCCTGATTGCAACAGGTTCGCATCCCACTGTTCCAAACATAGATGGCCTTAAGGAGACCGGCTTCCTGACAAGCGACACAATATGGAGTCTTAACGAATTGCCGGATTCAGTTGCCATAATAGGCGGGGGAGCCATTGGCCTTGAACTGGGGCAGGCACTCCTGCATTTTGGGTCCAGGGTTACTGTTATCGAGGCACTGGATTCGCTTCTTCCCCAGACTGAACCGGAAATAGGATCTGCACTGAAGAAACATCTGGAAGAAGAGGGCATGACATTCTTATTGAGGGCAAGGGTGAGTTCGGTAAAAGCCAAGGGAAAACAGAAGGTATTGGAGGCCATAACACACAGCGGAAAGCAAGAAATTGAGGTTCAGGAAATTATCGTCGCCACCGGAAGGACACCCAACACCAAGGATCTCAATCTGGAAGTTGCAGGAGTGAACACGGATTCAGGTGGACTCATAATTACGTCCGGAAAGATGATGACCTCTGCCAGCGGGGTATATGCAGCAGGAGACTGTGTTTCCAAAAAAATGTTCCTAGAGACGCTTGCTGCCAGGGAAGGAGTTGTGGCAGTTAGCAATATGTTTGGAAATGATCTTGAGATTGAATACGGGTCATCAACATGGGCTGTCTTCACCAGTCCCCAGGTTGCGGCTGTCGGAATGACCGAAAACGAATTCTCAAGCAAGAGCGGATCATGCTCCTGCAGGGTATTCTCACTAAAGAATCTCACCAAGGCAGACATAATGGGGGAAACCAATGGATTGATCAAGATAACAGTTGACCCCAATAACAATAAGATAGTGGGAATGCACATCCTGGCCCCTAATGCGACTGATATCATAACAGAAGGTGCATATGCAGTTAGGAACGGCTACAAAATTGACGATATAATATCCACAAGCCACATATTCCCATCATTGTCTGAGGGAATCAAGCTGGCTGCACAATCCTTCATCAGGGACCTGTCCAAGATGGCATGCTGTGTGGAGTGACAGAAATGAATGAGATGGAAATAGTATCGGAAATGGGATTTAAGGAGACTGTAGAATCGCTCAGGAAATCGATTGAGGAGAATGGGCTGAAGATCGTATCGGCTGTGGACGCGCAGTCAAATCTCAGAAGAATTGGTGTTGAAATTGGCGGTAACCAAATTCTCGAGGTTTTTCATCCGGCTCTGGCGAAAGAGGTCTTCGAACACGATCTCCGGGCGGGAATTGTCCCTCCCCTGAGGATCTACATATTCGAGGACGGCGGGAAAACCCATGTTATGGCTCAAAGCGCTGTCTACCTATTTTCACCTTACAGCGGACTGGAGAACCTTGCCAGAAAACTTGACATGATCATGGAATCTATCCTAAGGTCAGTACCACAGTGAGACCGGATAGAATTTTCCACTTGTAATCATGTGTAAATGCCGGCGATGGCAGCTTTCGGGAATTATTCCCATCCTTCTTTCTTGGTGATATGTATATCCTCACCTTTTTTGTCGCCCGGAATTATACTGTGAGCGTCCGCATGATATCCTGAAAGAATACCATCTTCCCTGAGATTTCAATCTCCTCAGGACATATGAAATAGGAGACGTCTCCACTCATTATGAATGCGTACCGGCTGTTTTCGCTCTTTGAATGTCCGTGGTCCCTTTAATGCAGCCTCCTTGCCGGCATTCCTCAGAGATCGCTCAACGAAGTTGTAGAGAGAGGAAGGATCTTCCAAGGGGATATCATCTGAAGCTTTTCCTAGTATGGTCTTCACCTCCGGTTAGCTGAGAAAGAAAACCACTTCCATACCTGGAGACCATATATGACCGAGATTTGAATCCAGGTAATTCCAGTTCCCCTCGACGCAGCTGTATTCAACAGATCCAGGCAGAAGGGATGCAACATATCTGTTCATGACCCCGATTTCGGCCGGTGCCGCATACGTATTGGCATGTTCTTTCCAAATGAATTACAGTAACTGTTTCATTTCCAACAAAGGTTTCACCTGATACATATCGGGGCCCATAGTTCAATGTCATAGTATGGGATCGAAAAGCGTGCAAAATCAGGCGGATTTGCTTATAAATTCAGGAAACTTGAGGCGTGAGGATTCAATTACTCATCCCTTCCGCGTAACTTTTTCTGTATTCAATGAAATTGCCTGATTTACAACAGAAGTAAGAATTTCCCTGCTGATCATTTGGCCCTCCCTGAAATCAACCGCCCTAACGGTCAGGCTTTCCAGTCTTGTGTTGAAGAGTTTTTCTCCGCCATATATTTTTGCGCCCTTGGGAAAAGTCAGTCTGACAGCATTCTTCAATATGTCTGCGACACAAATTATGCCGTTCACGTACCAGACCGGTACTCCCTGCGGTCGTGATGGTTTTCTCCACTTGATCTGCTCCTTTATTTCAGGGTTTGATTCAAGAATTATACTTCTCAAGGACCCTAGTGTCTTTCCACGCCAGTCTTTCAGCCCCATTATTATCTGGTCTATTTCTTCGGCGTCATTATTTTCCTTACCACGGAGAGTCTTACTGCCCGAAACCAATTTCTTCCTCCCGTTGCTGCCCCCTTGGGAAGGGCCGGCCTGCATAAATACCATACCATAATTGCGCATTGTTCTTGAGTGGAAACATCAGCATACAGTGTAGATGTGCAGGATTACATTTATTAACGGTCAAAATGTTGAGCATTATGGATAACCCAGGTAACTGCCTATACCTTACAGACACTTTCAGAACCGACACAGTGGAAGATATTGTCTCCTCACTCTCAACTAATTACTCATCATTAATGCGTGAAAGGCCGGACAGCATGCTTACCGGGTCATGGATAGGCTCCATTAAAGCCATGAAATCTGTGATCCCCGATGGTGTACCCACAGTGATGGAATACATCTTTCCCATAGGGAGGGAGAGACTTGACTACATGGTAATCGGCAAAAAGGACATTTTACTCATTGAAACAAAGGGATGGAGAGATTATTCAGAGGTCGACAGACTTGTGGTGAAAACTGATATTGGCATTCAACCATCTCCATGCTACCAGTCCTCAAATTATCTCCATAAATTCCTCAACTTCCACACTGCTGGAGAATTGTTCAATTTCCACGATGTTGTGTTCATGTACAATACCCGTGACGGCAATGAGTGCACCATTTACTACAGCCCCTCTGAATTCAGTGAAGTGATGAGGAAAATAACGGATTCCAGGGCAGACCAGCTACACGTGGACCAGATTCTTAAAGGAAAATTTGTTTTCAACAAAACACTAATTGACTTCATATCGAATAACAGGGACATAATAATGCAGGATCCCCTCAAGGCATTTGCCGGCAGCGGGTATGGTCTCTCCTCTCACCAGATATTTGTGCTGGATTCTGTGCTTGAGGCCATTGCAAGCCACAGCAGTGTTGCCTTTCTGGTACGGGGAAAAATGGGTTCAGGAAAGACGCTCCTGGCACTTAACATCATACTTGAGGCTGTTAAAAAGGGCCATTTCGGCCTCCTAACATACAGGAATAACCGGCTCATAAACACCATGCGAAGATCTGTCCCGCCTCAGATCAGAGACCTCATAAAATTCTATTCCACCGGACCATTGAGAAACAATGGGGTTGGCGAATCCCTTTTCAACGAAGCCTCTCTGGGAAAACCGCTGGAATTTGTTGTATTTGACGAAGCCCAGCGAATGGCGGAACACGTGATCGGGCTCTCCATGAAGAGGTCGCCTGTTTCAGTCTTCTTCTATGATGAGAACCAGATACTCATAGGAGATGAAGCTGGCACAAGGGACAATTTTGTCAAATACGCAAGAGATTTCGGTAAAACGGTTGTTGAATTCGATCTTGAATCCGTGTATAGAAATATCTCAGGTAATGATTATTCTAATTTTGTGGATGCGCTCCTTTCCGAAACAGAAACATATGGATTCGGTTCGTACGATCTCAGGATTTTTGACAATATTTCAGAAATGCTATCTGATCTTGAGTCATTTAGGAAGAGAAAAAGGGTGGCTCTTGTGGCATCATTCACAGAGTCTGACGGTACCAGGGAAAAGGTAAGATACCGTGAACCCAGGATAGAATGGTTAATGGATCCAAGTACTGAATACCCACCGTACTGGATTGAAGGGCGTGATTCCCTGAAGAAATGTGCATCTGTTTACGGTTCACAGGGATTTGAGACCGATATTGCCGGTTTTATCTGGGGCAGAGATTTTGTCTGGAGATCCGGCCAGTGGAAAATAAATGCGAGTGAGATAATGGATAAAATAGGCGGAAAGAACTCGCTGAGGAACCTGGCGGCAAAGAATGACCCCAGAGCCGTGACACTTATGAAAAACAGGTACAGAATACTTCTAACAAGAGGGATTGAGGGAACTTACATCTTCTGCGAGGACAAGGAGACTGGCGATCACTTGAGGAATGCCATTGAACTTGCCGGTTTAGCATCCCGTAGCCTATGAGCTGTCTACCCCAGCCTTTTCGCTGCCATTTCTGGCAAGCAGCCCCCACACATTGCCGAAAAGGTCCATAACCTGGCAGACAAGGGAACCGTCGGATCCGTTAATTGGCTCCCTGTAGAGACATCCGCCGAGTGACAGGAAATCCACTATTACAGAATCCATGTCGTCTACTTCCCAGTATGCAACATGCCCAGCTATTCCCGGCCTGGTCTTCTCGTCAGATCTGTGCAGTCCAACTTCAGTGCGTCCCATAACAAATTTAACGAAATCATCGCTGGTGAAGACTGGATTTTTGCCAGTCAGGTCTTCGATCCACCAGGATGCTTCCCTGACGTCCTCTACAAAGAACGTAACCTCAGAAACGCCGTGGAACTTCTCTTTTCTGCGACTAGCCATTTGTTCAGTCCCCTCCGAATCCTATGTGACGGGAATTATGCCGGTGCCACAGCTATTGCGTGGATCGCCAGCAGATAAACAAGGAATAGCATGACTCCGTACATTATGGCTATGAGTATCACAATTGAGGCCTTCTGCTTCTTGGTGGGTTCTGGCATTTCCTCATACTTTGCCTCAAAGTTCTCAGCCTCTTCAGTCTGCGACATGCCATGTGAATGCAGGAATGGAATATTTTAATTGCCATCGGTGTGGCGGTAATCAACCTACCCCGTTCAGCCTAAGACCCTGGTTCACGCGCTCCAGTTCTGACATGGCAATGATAAACTGAGCATGACTCCAGACAAGGGGAGAGACGCTGAGAGGGGACCCGTCATAGGGATTTATCTGCTCCGATAGTATCCCGCTATTTTCCTTGTGCGCATAAACCCATCTTATCAATTCAGTTGCCTTCCCTACGTCGCCTATCCGCAGGAAATACTGAGCTACCCAGAGTGTTGTTATTATCCAGGGGTTGCCTGGAATTTCACGATCATCCTTGACTCTCTGGTAGTAGTCGTTCTCATATCTGGCAATGCCACCGGTGGTCTTAACCCACAGCTTTGACATCACCGCGTTCATGCTGGATGTCACCCTGGGATCCCTTGCGTCTTTCATTCCGAAAAGGAACGTTGAGGTTATGGCACTGTCAACTGTCCTGTCTGGCTCCCCGTCAATAATAGCCCTTGCATAGTAACCTGAATCCTCAAGGTAAAATCTCTTCTCGAACTGATCTTTCATCAGGTCTGCTGCCTGATCATACTCCCTGGCAAAGTGGACGTCGCCAAAAGTTGTGGCCATCTTAGAGGATGATCTCAGGGCAGCATAAGCAGTTACAACGGTGAAGGCATGTATGCCATAGCGCTCCTCCCAGAGATCGAATGAACTCTTGGGAAGCCCTGTATCATCCCTGAAATCAAGTATGAATTTTGCTGCCTTAAGGAAAATTGGCTCATAGAAGTCCGCGATATACTCTATATCCTTTATCTTTGTGAAATGCTTCCACAGAGCCCAGACCACAAGATTTGTCTCATCCTGCTGTATTGGAAGAATATTCCTGCCATTCATCACCCTTGGGAGCCAGCTGCTGGCCACCTTTCCGTCTGGAAGGTATTTGTGGTAATAGTAACCTTCCCTTGAGATAGCGTCCCTGCTGAAATCGAAGAACTTCCTCGCCGGCCCCTGATGGTTTGCTCTGATGAGCGCGAATGCAGCAATTGCGGCATCCCTTGGCCACACATAGTAATATCCATCCCTATTGGATTTCAGAATGTCACTATCGCTGGAGGCCAGTATTCCTCCCAAATCATTGAGATGACTTCTTACAATGAACAGCGATCTCCTGTAGAGAGAAAATAGATCGTCCGGTATCTGTGGAACAGTCTTTGTCGACCAGAGCCTCCAGTAGTTCTCTGTCCTGAGTTCCATTCTTGCCAGGAGGCTGTAGTTGACCTCCCCCTTCATGTTCAATGCGGCATCAAGATCCCTGGCACATATAATGTGGTAGAACAGATCGCTTTCCTGGCCCGGATCGAGGAATATTGTGTGCCTTATGACGGAATCCACAGATCCTATGGATACAGGATTCATTGAGAGTACACCGTCTTCCGCATCCTTCCATGTACCCTCCATTTCCAGGAAATCCTTGACGCCGATGGCATACTGATCCATCTCCTTTCCGTCTTTGTCCACAGTCGAGCAGAGAAAATATCGCCTGCCCTTATAGTGTATTATGGAGTTGGCATCAGGGAAAAACAGCGCTGTATCGCCAATGTTGTTTCCGTAAATGTAAAAATTCTGGTGGAAAAAAAGTCTTATCTCCTTCCTTTCCTGAGATTCGTTCTTAATTCTTATTCTTCTGACGTAGACATCGTCATATATGTCCACGAAATCTTCAGACCTGAAAGAGACGTCATCAAACCTGTAGAGGTTAAGGCCAACCATGGTGTGATCCATGTAGTCTGACTGTGATATCATGCCTGCACTTATCCAGGAAAACTTGCCGTTGACCCAGATACCCTGCCTGAACGGATGGCCCATGGCATGATTTTCCGCCTGGGATCTTGAGAAATAGAAATCCACCAGCCGGTAGTCCCTGTCAAAGCTGACAAGCACCCTGCCGTTTCCCAGCGGGAGATACCTTACCATTACAGGGTAAGTAGGTTTAGCTTATCTTAAATCTTTTCAGTAGGTTGCCGTGCATACTTCCCGGGCCTGTCATCCAATATGTGCTGGGATATTGTTTCCAACCGCCAATGTTGT
>JAMCUD010000016.1 GCA_023379355.1 Thermoplasmatota archaeon | reverse complement strand
ATGTGCTCTTGTAGCTCGGGAGTTCGAATCTCCCTCCCAGCGTTCAATAATCTATGCTAGCTTTCTGATCAGATATTTATTCTGTCTAGTATATATATTAAACCAATGGACCATATCTTAAATTTGAGACAAATTCAAACTTCCCCGGAAACCATTGGGTTTTAACCTAGACAACGAAATGAATAACACTGTACATTCTTCCAATTTCCAGACATTGCTTCATCTGAACAGGAAAGGGCGATAATTCGTGTATCCTTTTAACAGCGGGTACCCTTCAGTTAAAAAGATATTCATATTCCATATATATGCGGAAGGTCGCATCAAATGTTCAGCAATCTTAACCGTTCCGGTACAAGCCCATATGTTTCATTTTCGAGAGAGGAGTGGAAGAAACTGCGGGATTCGACTCCAATGTCTATTTCCGAGGAGGATTTGAAGATCATAAGAGGAATAAATGAGAGAGTATCATTTGTGGAGGTTGAGGAGGTCTACCTTGCGATCTCAAGACTTCTAAAGCTCTATTTTGATGCTTCAGACGGTCTTTTCAGGGCAAGAAAAACCTTCCTTAATGAGAATGTTGACAGGGTCCCGTATGTCATCGGAATAGCCGGGAGTGTTGCAGTTGGGAAAAGCACCACTGCAAGATTGCTGAAGACCCTCATCTCAAGATGGCAGGATAAGCCGAAGGTAGACCTCGTAGCCACAGACGGATTTCTTTACCCCAACTCTGTCCTTAAAGATAAGGGGCTTATGGAAAGGAAGGGTTTCCCAGAAAGTTACGACATCAGGTCACTGATAAATTTTCTATATGATCTGAAGAGCGGGAAGGGTCAGTGCAGAATTCCGGTCTATTCCCATCTCATCTATGACATAGTTCCAGATACATATGAGACCATAGACCACCCGGATGTCCTTATCCTGGAGGGGCTGAATGTTCTGCAGACCAGAAAGACTCTGGCACATCCTCCAAATACCCCGGAACTGCTGGTATCCGATTTCTTTGATTTTTCCATCTATGTGGATGCTCTTGAAGAACATATCAAACAATGGTATATTGACAGGTTTTTGGTTTTCAGGGAAACCGCATTCAGGGATCCAAGATCGTTCTTCAGAGGATATGGTCAACTGGATGTACAGGAGTCGGTGAAAAAGGCCTCTGAGATATGGGACAGGATCAATGGGGTGAATCTCAGGGAAAACATCGAACCCACAAAGTTCCATTCGCACCTTATACTGAGGAAGGGTGCGGATCACTCTGTTACTAACGTTTACATGAGGAGAATCTAGAACACCCTGATGGTTCCATCCCTCATCAGTGCTATCTGCAACCGGTCTGTTGAAACACCGCTCTTCAAACCCTTCCCGAGATAAGACCTTAAGGTGTTGACAAGAGTTACGGTGTTGTCCTGTAATTTTATTTCGAGCCTGTCTGCTTCATTGATTATTCTCCTTGCCGCATCGAGAATATGAGTGCCGGATTCTATAACGATAATCCCTGAAAAAGAAAGGTTCTTTGCAAAATTAACAGTATTGAATGCTTTTTCCAGGTTTTCCCTGAACCTCTTTGCTGTAATGCTGACATCCTGGACTGATATTCCCAGCTTTTTAGATATTTGCTTCATCGAATCGCCTGAATAGACCAATTTTGCGATTTCAATCTGCCTTTCTGTGAACAGAGTTTTCATTCAGTTCCTCCAGACGGTTTGAATATTAAACGATATCGTTTTATTTTCTTCAATTTTAAACATAATTATATACCAACCCCCACTGCCTTTCCCATGGTAAATAAGCTGGTTGTCACTATTGTGGTGGTTGCGTTTATACTTGTTGGGATTGGCATCCATTTTGCCCTTTCAATTAACAAGAAAGAAACCGATCAGCTATCAGTCTTTTCTGCCGATGCTTACCTTCAGGAAAGCAATTCGCTTCTCAGTTCATTCAAGAACAGTACCGGAATCCCATTCCTACCAGTAAAATCTGGTGGTTCCTATGATATGGCCCGTGAGATCAGCCAGGGAGAAACATCAACAAATTTCATCTCAGTGGCACTTTCATCCTATAACCAGAGCTATCTGGGAACCCATTATTCCGGATGGGCAGTTGCCTTTGCAACAGACCATCTTGCTCTGGCATACTTCAACGGAACCGGAGAAAGTTCATTTGCTAAGTCAATCGTTCATGATCTTGATCTGGGGTATGCCACGAACAACACCGACCTTCTCCGTGAAGGATATTACAATCTTACATCTGGCACTGTCAGAGTTGGAATTTCTGACCCACTTACAGATCCAGCGGGTTACAGAGGATGGCTGAGCCTTCAGGTTGCAGGTAAGATCCTTGAAAACAACACTTCCTATTACACATCAAGACTCATCAGTAACAGTGGAAATGTAACAGCCTCCAGCGCCGCAGACCTTGTGGCCCCCCTGGAAACTGGAGAAATTCAGTTCCTCTTTATTTACCGTTCTGCTGCAATAGCTAAGGGAATGCCCTACCTGAACCTTTCCAACCAGACCAATTTCGGGGACCCGGGGCTCTCCGGCTATTATGCTGGTTATAATTTAAATTACAGTGGGACAGAATTCACAGGTGGAGCCATATATCTTCTGATCTCAGTTCCTGCCAATGAACCTTACTATAATCTTTCAATGAACTTCACCCTGTACGTGATTGAACATAACAGCCTGATGATTCCCTATGGACTCTCCCCATTGACACATTGCATACTCTACAATTCCACTGCGCCTCCTGCAAGTTTATCCAAGCTTATATCTTCAGGAAACATGTCAAACGGAGGTCCTGTCTGATTTAAATGAAGCCAAGATTGTCAGGTAGAACGGATTCCGTTACCGTAATCGCACTTGTGTCCCTGATACTTATTTTGATTCCGATCCTGACAGTGATCTATTTCGGATTCTTCGTCTACCGGTCCCCTCTGGGATTTTCCAGACAGGTATTTTTATCAATTTCCCTGACATTGGTGTCTGCCTCTATTTCTGCTGTTCTCATTTTCGTCGTCTTTACTCCTCTGGCCTATGCACTTGCTAGAAAGGAGGGACGATTGAGTGAGGCGATTTCCGATATTCCAGCCTCCATACCGCATCCGATCGTGGGTATTGCTTTCCTCATAATAGGAAGCCCCATAACTCCCTTTGGAAGATTTCTATCTGATCACGGGCTGGGCCTGTATGACTCATTCCTTGGTCTCCTGCTTGTTCTTTCCTTTATAAGTGCCCCCATATATGTAAGGTCTGCCCAGTCCCTCTTTGCCTCAATCGACAGGGCTCCTGAGGAATTTGCAATGACCCTTGGAAAGGCGAGGTTATCGGTCCTGTATGGAATAATCATACCTTCACACATCAGGTCGGTATTCTCCTCCGTCCTTACTTCCATGAGCAGGGCAATAAGTGAGTTCGGTTCTGTTGCGATTCTGGTTTTCTACATTATAGGGGGCCCATTCAACGGAACAGAGACTGCCTCAGTCCTCATATACCAGTATTATGGATATTATGGTCCGGGAGCCGCAGTAACTGCCTCAGCACTTCTGATAGTCATATCCGTGGCCCTACTGATTGCGATGAAGATCATTGGCAGCAGTGCCTTTATGAAAACTGAGGTGAAACATTGACTCTTGAAGTTGATGTTGACTCGTTCTCCGGGGATTTCCGCCTTCAGGCAAGGTTTTCCTATCAAGGGATTGCATTTCTGAAAGGTGAAAATGGGGCTGGCAAAACATTTCTCCTAAAGACGATCGCGGGACTCGCTGCATCGAATAATGGAACTGTAAAGGTGAATGGAATTGACGTTTCGATGTCACCACCATGGAAGCGGTCCATTGTTTATGTGTCTCAGAATTCATATTTTCGTCATATGACTGTGGGAAAACATCTTATGGTTTCCATGGCAGACAGGAATGGAGAATCGACCTATGTAAATGCACTCTGCAAGCAGTTATCAATAGATCGCAACAGAAAAATCTCGGATTTGAGCCAGGGACAGAGAATGAGGGTCTCCATAGCCACTGCAATTCTTTCAGGAAACCAGGTGATACTGTTGGATGAGGTCCTCTCCAATGTTTCAGGTATTCAGGAAGTTATCCCTATACTGTACGATAATTCACGTGAAAGAAATGTAGATATTCTCATAGTGTCCCATGGAATTGATTCAGGAAAAAGTAAGGTGCTGAACATATCCAATGGGGTTCTTCTTCAGGAACAGTAAAAACGGAAACGGTTTAATCCGGTAAAGCATGGATGATGCATGAAATTTGGAATAGTCGGGCTGGGAAACCACGCAATAAACAGGGTGATGCCTGCCATAGCCTCAACCGGGAACAGAATAACAGCAATCTACAGCAGAAAACTTGAAAAGGCAAAGAAAGAAGGAAAAAATTACAATGCCACTCCCTTCGATGACCTTTCTGCAATGCTCAAGAATGGAGATTTTGACGCAGTCTATATTGCCTCTCCCAATTTCATGCACCATGAACAGGCCAAACGGGCAATGGAAAATGGAAGACACGTGCTACTTGAAAAACAGATGACCCTTACATTAAAGGATGCTTCCGATCTTGTGAAGATTTCAGAGAAGCTCAACCTGGTGCTGGCACTTGGATTTCACATGAGGTTCCATCCGGCGATTCAGGAGATAAGGGAAATGGCCCAGAGCGGTGCACTGGGAAATGTTACCTCCATTCGTGGGTCCTGGGGCGGGTTGTCAGGAAGAACAGAAGAAGACCCTGACAGGCAATGGTGGAGCGATGAGGAAAAAGCAGGAGGGGGTTCAGTAATGGGCACTGGTGTTCATGTCATAGATACAATCAATTTCATTCTGGGTAAGAAGCCGGGAAGGGTTGCGGCATTCAGAAATCCACCGGGAAAGGTGCTTGACCAGACGGAGTCAGTATTGATGGATTACGATGGAATAATTGCAAGCGCCATTTCATCAAGGGCCATTGCCAGACCTCTGAATGACCTTGTGGTTGAGGGAACATCAAACAGCGTGAGAGCTGCAGGGGTCTTTGGCACCCAGGTAAACTGCAAAGTGTATGATTCCGAGAATGTTGTCATAAGGGAATATGCTCCGGTAAATATGTATGAAAGGGAGGTCATGTTATTTGTATCCAAGACGGAAGGAAAGAACGAACTTATCGCATCCGGTAGAGACGGAGAGGAAGTTGTCAGGATAGTTACGGAGGCTTTTGACACTGACAAGAGGACTTCCTACGATGGGAGTACCTGATCCATCTGAGAATGGAAGATACTCGCTTTCTTCCATAGTTCAACAGTTCAAGGAAGCGGCTTCTGCTTCCTCAAGGGGTCTGATGAATCCCCCTGTATACCTTTCAATTACCTTTGTGCTGGGCGGGTTCGCCATTACTTCAGGACAGGGAGACCGAATATCGGTGCTGTCAGTACTTGGAATGTTACTTTCCATAATCCTGGTCTCAGCGGCAACCAATGCACTTGACGACTATTTCGACTATGTCAGGAATGTGGACAGGGTGGACTCCCCAAATATGAAATACAGGAAGCACCCCATCTTTGACCTTGGTATCACCCCTTCAAGAATGATCCTATATGGCATTATGGAAATAGTTGCAATGATATTTGTTGTCCTGATATTTTCATATGTGCTTCACAGCCTGATTTTTCTTCTGATGATTCCCGTTGGTACTGTCATCTCTTTTGGCTATACAGGACCGCCTTTAGGATTAAAGTATCGTGGACTGGGGGAGATCACTGTGGCCGCCGGATATGTTGCCCTTACCTGCATAGAGGGGATAACGTATGGAATACGTTTCACGGCACCGGTGATTTCATTTATTTTCATGAATGCTATTCTCTTTGCTCTGGTTCTCCTGTCCGGAAACCTCAGGGACATTAAGTCAGATAAGGAGGCAGGTTGCAGAACTCTAGCGGTAAGAGTTGGAATCAGGAATGCTGAGAGTCTCTTCCTGACACTTTCCATAGTGTCCCTTGCTGCCTTTGCTTTTATCACACTAACAGAAAACATTCTATGGACATTCACCATAATTGTGCCATTGGCCGGAGTGGCTTTTATGAATTACCGCCTTCGGAGAACCGATCTTGATTATATTGAACGGGACATAGGAAATGCTGTTTTTGCCATAACACTGGTATCTCTCTTTCTTATGTGGTTCCCCTAACATTGCCCTTTTCTGAAAATGTTCCTACTACTTTGCATGATAAGAAAATAAACAAAATAAACGAAAACTGAAGAAAAAATAGTAAATGGATGGTGTCTAAAATTCAGAAACCTTAAAGAAGGCGATTCGCGACGAATATCTCGTGCTTCGTTGGCGGGTTGACTTTTTCCATCAGGCCTTTGAAGTCCTCGAGGCTGGGTGCATCCCACGAACATACTGCCATTTTTTCCTTTTCAACTACATTTACGGACTTCAGAGAGAAACCCTGGGGGAGTTTTCCGTTCTTCTGCATATCGATAATGCTGCCGACGACTTTGAAAGCGTCCTGTTCATTCTTTTCTTTCCATCTGTGTTCTACAATTAATGAAACCATTTATGTCACCAGAATAAGATGGGATGGCAACATATATACCTTGTACCGGTATACACCGGTATGGAAGAGATAGAACTTGACCTTGAGAATGATCTCCCGTTCTGCAATCTGAGCCGTAAATTTCCGGAGGTAGAGTTTTACAGATGGTGCAATTCTGCTGTAGACTATCTTGAATTCTACGGCGATTTCAGGTATCTGGAAAAACTCATGAAATTTATGCCTGAGGTTGAAAGCGCACTGGGAACAGAGGTTATTTACAGTTCCCCGGGAAAAAACAGGCTTTCCCTTATGATTTCTTGCAGGTGCAGCACCTCAAATTCAACAATAAGAATGGTGGAGTCGAGAAATCTGATGTGGAAAGCACCAGTATACTATTCCAGGGGTCATGAGAGGCTTTCCCTTCTTTCGCCTGTTCCTAAGAACATGGATGAACTTTATGCTGACTTCAAAGGTCTTGGGAAGTTCACCATTACCAAAAAGCTGTCAATTGCTCCTGATCTGATTCGTGACATCTATACAGTTTCACTTTCTCAGCTCTTTTCAACACTCACTGATAAGCAGATGCGATACCTTGTAAGTGCCTTCTATCAGGGATATTTTGACATTCCTAGAAAAACAAAAATAGATGAGATGGCGAGTAATTCCAGCTTATCATATTCCTCCCTACAGGAGCATCTGGAAAAGGGCATCAGTAAGATAATGAAAGGATTGGAGCCCTATCTTTCCCTGAATCTCCATTTGAGGGAAACCCAGAAGGACCTCAAAGTTAGAGAGAAAAACAACAACTGACAAATAAGCCAGGATTAATTTTCATTGATGGGCTAATATTTATGGGGTACCTAATTCAGACCTCTTCCTGGACTTCTGTATAACGGAAACAGTCCACTGTGTGATCATTTACGATTCCGACTGCCTGCATGAATGAGGAGCATATTGTTGAACCGACAAAGCTGAACCCCCTTTTCTTCAAATCCTTACTCATTTGGTCGGATAGAGATGTGCTGGCTGGTATCTCTTCTATTGATGTCCACTTATTTTTGAGAGGTTTTCCATCTACAAAACCCCATATGTAAGTATCAAAAGATCCGAATTCATCCTGGACCTTGATGAATCTATAAGCGTTATTGACTGCTGCATTTATCTTCAGCCTATTCCTTATGATGCCTGTATCCAGCATTAGCCTTGAGATGTCATCCGTACCGTATTCTGCAATCACCTCAGCTTCAAATCCGCTGAAGGCTGCCCTGTAACTTTCCCTCCTGTGCAGGATGGTTTTCCAGCTCAGACCAGCCTGGGCACCTTCGAGAATCAGGAACTCAAACAGCTTCCTGTCATCATGCAGGGGTTTCCCCCATTCTCTGTCATGATAATCAAGGTAAAGAGGGTCCTTGAGGTCAACCCATTTGCACCTTGATTTTGTATCCTGCACCCCGACCATGTTAAATCACAGCAAATAGGTAAATGTTTCCTCTCAATAAGGTTTCCAGAGGAACGATTGTTCTGCTTTGCATAAATCATTATCGCCTAATGAGGGTACTGTCAGTATATATGAGACTGATGATTCCATACCAGTGTTCCCTCTTACAGTGAAACAATCCCATTCACCCTCCTTTTTTCTCAATGATGATTTTCAACCTCCTTTCTTTATACTATCCCTATTTTCAAGGAGTCTGATCATGAAGCTGCTTTTCATTGCGGGAATTTATTCATTATGTGAATGTTATACTTTACATCTTTTTCATGGACCTAAAAGTTTCTATTGACATAAAACCTGATTGTTAGGATTCAACCTGAATAAATCAGTTAAATTTTAAAAAAGATATTTACACTGATTGATAACCGACAAGGAATAGCGATATCCCATTCAGTACTAACAGTGTTATTCAGGGGATTCTATGTCTCCTTCTTGACATTGAAGCTTAAGACCGTCAGGAATGTGGGAATATCGATACAAGACCTCAGCTATGCAATGAATCAGATCAAGAAGGTGTTTTGACTGAAGATATAAACAAAACTGATTTAAAGTCTAACGTAGATTTATAAATAAAAAGATGGGGGCAATAATTAATATCCTAATAGACAGACATTGCTTTATACAGGGTCAAAACACAAACGTCTTGTCTACATACCCTGACAAGAAATGGGGCTGACCGGATTTGAACCGGTGACCTCCCGGTTATCAGCCGGGTGCTCAAACCATGCTAAGCTACAACCCCCTGGTCAGAACAAGCTTTCCAAAATCGATGTTGCTGTATTAAACATTTCGCAGAAATCGGTGTCGGGTGAACTTGTCATTAATTCTCCTGCCGAATCATTAGATCGTCAGTTCTTCCAATTATTCTGAATTCATACATACGGAACATATTGTACCGGATGTCGGTGAACCGCATTCCCGACACCTGTTCAGAATATATTCGTCATTATCATTTGGGATCTGTTTTCTCAGCTCCTCACTGAATCTCAATATCCCAAATTTTGTTCCTGGAGATTTTTCCTCCATTGATCCTATGATTTCTCTGAAGGTGTTCCTCTGCGCTCTTGAGTAATAAGGGCACCATGAGGAATCGAATGGGATGCCGTTAAGGACGGCGTATGCGACAACCTCTTTCTCCGGTATGCGTATCAGGGGCAGTATCCTCCTTATCAGACCTTCCTTTGCTTGAAGATGGGGTGCCATTCTTTTCATTCTTTCCAGGTCCCCCCTGGCAACATTCATCATCACTGACTGGGTATAATCATCAAGGTTAAGGCCCAGAGCCACATAATCAGCTTCCTGAATGGAACTTAGGCTGTTGATCAGATTGCGCCTCATTGGGCCACATCTGGAACATGGAATCACATCAGGATTCTGAAGTACAACCTTATCCATTGTGGTTCCAAACTCTTCACTGTATGATCGGGTCGAGTGGTCGATGCCAAGTGTCTTACACAGATCTATGGATGATTGCAATCCACTGCCCCGGTAACCTTCAATTCCTTCATCCACCGTAAAGGCGGATATCTTGACGTCCCTGCGTTCCTTCAGAAGCTTTACCAGAACCGAAAGTGTTACAGAACTGTCCTTTCCTCCCGAGATTGCTACCGATATATGGGTAACGGGCTTACTGAATTTAACCTGGCTCCTGATCTCCTGTTTCACGCGCCTTTCAAAATTTTCAATGAAATGATCTCTGCAAGCACTGCTCCCATTGTATCTGTAATGGTAAACTGCCTTTCTTCCGCATATGCTGCATTCCATCCACATTCACCCCCTTTGTATTCCCTGCATTTAAGCCAATCTGAGGGAATTTTACCTTTAATGTTTATACCCTGATATGATTCTCCCTTATGAAGATGGAAAGTACTGAGCTGACCATGGAAAAGCTGAAGGTTGATAGTTTAGTTTACCCTTTTTTTGAAGGGCTCACGGAAGCCGTGAACCCTGGAAAGACTCATTTCACAGCTGACAGAGAATCCCTTGGCAGAATGGGTTTCACTGGTAAGTCAGCAACCACAGCATCCATGGTTACAGATTCAAGACTTGTCGTATTCGCAGGCCTGGGGGCTAAGGAAAAGTTTGAACCCGAAATCCTAAGGAGAAGCTATTCAAGAGCCATAAAGGAAGCAGCCAGAATGGGTCCAAAGAGTATTGCCGTTGCAGTACCTGAGTTTAAGGATTCCACTTATGAAACCGCATACATATCAACCGTATCTCTCTACGAATTTGACGCCTTCCGAAACAGGAAGAAGGATTTCAATGTGGAAACAGTATACATAATGTCCGATGACAGAACCTCAGTCCAGACTGGAAATATTGTGGGCGAGGCGACCAATTTTACAAGGGAGCTTGCAAACTATCCCCCATCCATTGGAACCCCAACTCTCTTTGAGAACAGATCGCATGAATTGAAAAATATGAAGATAGAGGTATTTGGCAGAGAGGATTTTCTGAAGATGGGTATGGGTGGGCTTGAAGGAGTATCACGAGCAGCAAGGGAACCTGCAAAGATGGTTGTCATGGAATATTCCGGGTCCAGTGACCCCCCGATACTGATCGTAGGAAAGGGGATTACATTTGACAGTGGAGGAATATCATTGAAGCCCCCTGAGGGTATGGGTGAAATGAAGTTCGACAAATGCGGGGCAGCGGCAGTATTGGGAACAATGAAACTGGTTTCCGAACTTGGCCTCAGGAAACATGTAGTTGGCATAATGGCCCTTACTGAGAATCTCCCAGGAGGAAACGCCTACAAACCTGGTGACATCCTGAAACACTACAATGGGAGGACCTCTGAAATCATATCAACGGATGCTGAAGGAAGACTGGTGCTTGCCGATGCTCTTTCCTATGGACTGGAAAAATATAGCCCATCAAGAATAATAGACCTTGCTACTCTTACAGGAGCTTGTGTAATAGCCCTCGGCAACAACTATGCGGGAATGATGGGGAATGACGACTCTTTCCAGAAAGAGATGGTCGATGCTTCCAGAAATACCTGGGAAAAACTTTGGAGACTCCCACTGGATGAGGACTTCAAAGAACAGATAAGAAGCAAGGTTGCAGATATCAAGAACACCGGTGGAAGACCTGGAGGGGCAGAGACTGCCGCAGCTTTTCTCAGCAATTTTGTGGGCGAAACACCCTGGGTACATCTTGATATAGCAGGAACCGCCTGGACCCAGGAGAAGACCGTTAAGGCTGATTATTTGCCGGAGGGGGCAACCGGATTTGGAGTGAGATTGCTTTACGAGTATCTCAAAAATCAGTGAACCTTTGATGAATGTTCAGGAAACGGAGTATTCGACATTCTTCCCTGCTTTTATATAATTATACAGAGCGGCTCCTGTGTCACTCTGTATCTTTATTCTGACTATTCCCTTTCCTGAGCTTTTAGCCTGAAGAATAAGTATGTTATCCACATAAAACTTTACTGCCTGGTTGGGGTTTTTCACGTTCAGGTAGATGATCTTGTTCTTAATTTCCACCCCTGCGACCTCTCTCTCAAGGAATGTCCGATCATTAAGCGGCTCTATATCCAGATGGATTCCAAAGCTCTTTTCCAGTTCACTTACAGTTGCACCCTTCTTCCCAATTATGCGGGACATGAGATCTTCCGGAACCCGAACAGTCGCTCTCCCCTCTCCGCTCATGGTAACAGAAACCCTGGTAGTTCCAAGCATTCTTGATACATCATTGAATATCTTCTCCTGAGCAATTTTCAAAACGCCCGATGGTTTCCTCTCAGGAGTGACCGGAACGACAACAATCTGCTCGCCGAACGTGTATATCTCGAATACCGATCTGCCATTGGCGAAGTCCAGTATCTCAATGACTGGTCTGGCGAGGTCCTCCTCCCTCATTCCTGCCGGGACCTTCACAGAGTACCTTGAAACAAGCACCTGGGAAATCTTCCCGGATTCTATGAATATTATAGTATCTATAACCTGAGGAATCATGCCCAGTTCTATCCTGTTGATGAAACGCTGAATTGAGTCTATTGCCCTGGTGGCGTGAACAACCCCGATCATTCCTACTCCAGCCATCCGAAGGTCAGAATATACCAGGAAATCAGAGGTCACCCTCATTTCATCAAAAACCGTATAATCTTCTCGAACCAGCAGCAGGATGTCCCCTGTTTTTTCCATGGAACCCTCCAGAGCGGTATATTGGGTTATCTCCTTCCCGACCTGCAGGTCACGGGGCCTCTCCATGGTCTTCACTATCTTTCCCTGAGCCGACAGGTATTCAGCAAGCGCCTGTACGAAAGTGCTCTTACCCTGCCCTGGCCCTCCGGAAATGAGTACACCCTTTGCCTGATCCTGAAGCCTTTCCATCAACTCTTTGGATACTCCGTAATCATCAATTGTCAATTTCTTCACGGGCCTCACAGCCGTGATTTCAATTTCGTCGGAAAATGGAGGTCTTGTTATGACGATTCTCATATCATGAAGCTGGACAACTGTGGCGCCGTGCGAGTCCATTTCGATGAAGGAGTTCTCCTCATTTCTCCCCCTCTTGACAATATGGTTCACCATGGACTCCATCTCTTCCCGGGAAAGCCTCATCCCTTTCTTGACAAGCTTGACTGAACCTGGCGGGCCTTCCTTTGAAACTACATTCATACCAGTCTTTATGTGAACTGAAGATGTTTCTTTCTCGAAGAACTCCTCAATGTTTTTAGGCTCACCGCTGGGAGGCTCAAGATATATTACCTCTATCCCTTTGATCTCTGCAAGGGCCTTCTGAATGATGTCACCTGTTACAAGAATTGCCTGTGTACCTATGGCTACTCCCCGGATAAGATCATCAATCACTCCGCTGTTTAGCTTCCCGTACCATGACTCCCTTGGCCTTTCTCCGTAAATTTCCAGGAATATGTATCCCTTTGATTCAAGATCCTTAAGTTTCCTGAGTTCCTCAAGGGCTGCATAACCAAGAGACTGCCCTTCTCTGGCTTCGTTCTCGACTTCTGACAGCATAGCTTCAGGGAGAATTACTCTGGATCCCCGCTTTTCCTTAACAAAGGATGAGAAACGCCCATCTATTATTACTGAGGTGTCAGGTACATACTCCACAGGTAGACAGAGTTTCAGGTTATATAATTAATTTGAATCCCTGTTCGTGAACGAGATTCAGGAACAGATTGCTGACCGGGTCTTCACCTCACTTGAAAATTTCTTGAAAAGAATATCTGAGGAAATTCCAGTTGCACTTTCTGGAGGACTGGACAGCTCAATCCTGGTCGCCATGGCACCACAGATAAGAAAATGCTATGTTGTTGGTATCGAAGGCAGCACGGATTTAATTAATGCAACTCAGGTTTCCGGTGCCCTTGGGAGGGAGCTTCAGGAGATTGTGGCTGATAAGGCCTCGGTGCTGGAATATGCGGATATCGTTATGAAGATCGACCCTTCAACCAGTATTTCCGATCTTGGTTATGAAACAGTTCTTGCAGCATTGCTTGACAATATTGAGGAACCGGAAATCATTACAGGCCAGGGTGCTGACGAGATCTTCTATGGTTACAGGAGATTTATCGAAAGTCCTGAGATTAGCAATAGGGAGTCCATTGAGAAACTTACTTCCCTCACCCTCCCAAGGGAGAGACGGATTGCAGATCATTTCAATAAGAGGATCATATGCCCTTACCTGGAGTCAGGTATAACGGATATAGAAGGCATAGGGGAGAGACGCATACACTTCAATGGCGATGCCAACAAGGCATTATTGAGGTATATAGCAATGGGAATCGGGCTTTCGCGGGACATTTATGAAAGAAGGAAAAAAGCCGCGCAGTATGGATCAGGGTTCATGAAAGTTATCCTGAAAGAATATTCCCGGAAAAGGTTTTGACCGGGGCGAAACTTCCACTGCTTCTCTTCTCCAAATATATGGAAAACCGCAGGGAGGAATTATATAGGATTGTGAGATGTTCCTCTGTTAATTTCAATTCAGTGATTCAATGGTACAGATAGGAATAATCGGGGGCAGCGGTTTGTACAGCCTCCTCAAGGAAACAAGGACAGAAAACACAAAAACAGAATTTGGCGAACCCTCAGCACCGGTTGAGGTGGGTAAGATTGATGGAATAGAGGTTGCATTTATACCCAGACATGGAAAAAAGCACCAGTACCCGCCACATAAGGTCAATTACAGAGCCAATATTATGGCTTTACATAATCTGGGAGTTGAAAGAATTCTTGCAGTGAACGCCGTTGGCTCCCTGAAAGAGGAACTCCCACCAGGGTTTACTGTTATACCTGATCAGTTCATCGATTATACCAGACGTAGGGAACTGACATTTTATGATGGCCCGGAGGTTTATCATATCTCTGCCGCAGATCCATTTTGCCCACAAATGAACAAGGTTCTGTATGATATCGCCAGAAAGAACAGTGACAGCGTAAAACTTGGCGGAACCTATGCTGTAGTTGAAGGCCCACGGTTTTCAACAAGAGCCGAATCCAGAATGTTCAGGCAGTTTTCTGACATAATAGGGATGACTCTTGTCCCTGAAGTTAATCTTGCAGATGAACTCGGGATGTGCTACTCAGTAGTCGCCACTGTTACGGACTACGATGTCTGGTCAACAAAACCAGTGGAAGCAGCAGAGGTATTCAGGGTCATGAAGGAGAATGAGGAAAGGGTTGTCGACATAATACGACATGCAGTTCCGAAAATTCATGGCAAGAGAGATTGCCATTGTTCACAGAGATTGGATGACGCAAAAGTTTGAGGTAAGAAATGAAAATTAAGTTTTTAGGAGGAGCCGAAGAAGTAGGAAGGCTCGCAATAAAGGTAGAAGAAAAGAACACTAGTTTTATGGTTGATTACGGGGTGGTACCGGAGAAACCGCCGGAATACCCGCTTCCATATGAGAAGGTTGATGGTATATTCATAACGCATGCCCATCTTGACCATATCGGTGCAGTCCCGGTTTGTTATCAGAACGACCTGCCAACGCTGAACGCTACGGCAATGACTGCCAGCAGTATGAGACCGCTTCTGGAGGACTCTGTTAAGATCATGAATCTTGAGGGATATCCGGCAAGGTTCAACAGGGATGATATTTCATCTCTCTTCAGCTGTATCAACACTGTTGAATACGGAAAGTCAACCGACGTGGGTAACTTAAGGGCAACTCCGTACACCGCGGGCCATATTCCAGGTTCTTCCATGTGGAAATTTGAGAACAGCTCCAGCTTGCTGGTGACTGGAGACCTATACACTGGAGACACCAATCTACTTAACGGAGCAAAAGCTGTCAAAGCTGACACCCTTGTGGTGGAAAGCACTTACGCCGGAAAGAATCATGAACCCAGGGATGTCGTGGTCGATAGACTGAGGTCAAGGATCAGGGAAGTAGTTGATAATGGCGGAAAGGTTATTTTGCCATCCTTCGCACTGGGGAGGACCCAGGAACTTATCATGATAGTGGCCGAAATGGGCCTGAACGTATCTGTGGACGGTATGGGTAACCTTATCACCGGGATATATCTTGACCTTCCGGGTTTCCTGAAGTCACGCAATGCTTTCAGAAAGAGTGTTGGAAGAGTGCATCAGGTGCGTGGGAGAAGGATGAGAGAATCTGTTCTTGATAACAGCGATGTGATCATAACAACATCTGGAATGTTGGACGGTGGACCGGCTCTTAGTTACATCGACCAGCTGGCGACCGACCCGAAGAGCGCTATATTCCTCTCTGGATACCAGGTCGAGGGCACAAACGGAAGGAGCCTGCTTGAAACCGGAATAATAAATATTGCAGGTGCACCGGTCAAGCCTGAAATGCAGCTTGAATTCTTCGATCTTTCTGCACATGCGGGGCATGATGATCTGGTAAAATTCGTGAAGGAAGTCGACCCGCAAACGGTAATCCTGTGCCATGGAGAGGACAGACCGAAGCTCGAGGAAGCACTGGACGGGTACAGAGTTATACTACCCATGAATGGGCACGAGTTTGAAGTGGACTCCTGATCCATTTCCCAATTTTCACCAGCCTCTGTCACCGGATGAAGCATTTATATTCACAAATTTTTGGCGAAATTAACATAAATATTCATAATAATTATCCATAACCCATTATGGATGAGATTCTCTCCTTTGACCATGTCCACATGGAATATTCAACCAAGCGTGCAAAGCTTGTCTCTGTTGGAGATGTATCATTCAAAGTCAGAAGAAACGAATTCGTCACACTTATCGGTCCATCCGGATGTGGGAAATCTACATTGATAAACATGGTGCTTGGACTTGTAAAACCAACCTCTGGAAGCGTTCTTGTGGGAGGGGTGCCGGTTGAACAGCATAACAGCAAAATAGCAGTTGTCTTCCAGAATGCGGCTCTGTTTCCCTGGCTTGATATCCAGAAGAATGTTGAGGTTGTTCTGGAACCATTGATTAAGAACCAGAAGGAACGGACAGAAACCGCGTTGAAATTCATGAAAATGGTGGGTATAGATGGTTTTGAGAATGCCTACCCTAAGGAACTATCAGGAGGGATGAAGCAGAGAGTTTCCATAGCCAGAGCACTGGCAACTTCACCGGATCTCCTGATCCTGGACGAGCCCTTTGTGGGTCTGGATGTATTCTCTGCTCAGGCACTGAGGGAAGAGCTTCTTGACCTCTGGGAATCGGAGGACACGCCACCCCATACAGTCCTGATGGTAACACACAATGTTGACGAGGCAGTTCAGCTTAGTGACAGGCTTGTTGTTCTCAGCAAGAGGCCCTCACACGTAATCCAGGATATGGAAGTAGGTCTGGAAAGACCAAGAAACACCAGGGAGGAGGCATTCTACAGCAAGGTCGATGAAGTTGTCAGCGTGATGTCTCCATAATCTGCTTCTGACTGGATTTCAAACCTGATCTGCAAATCAAGCGATCTTTATGAGGCTGAAGGATTCCAGTGCTATGATAAAGAACTGGATTGCAACTCCGGCAACCAGGAGGCCGAATATTCTTGTAAGTGCTTTCATCACCTTGTCTCCAACTACCCTGACTATTCTGGAGGAGAAGACGAAAAACAGGTAGATTATGAACATGAGGAGAATCACAGATGCTATGGTGAAAATATCATCATAGATATTCCCCTTCATCAGTATTATGACCAGGGAAATAGCACCAGGGCCTGCTATGAATGGAGTCGCGAATGGAACTATTCCTATGTCGTAATCGATATTTCCTCCCATTGATTTCGGCCTGTCCCCTTCGCGCACCATTTCAATTCCCATAATGAGCAGGATAAGGCCCCCTGCAATCTCAAGTGCCTCAATTGATATGCCGAAATAGTACAGAATATACGATCCCAGGATGGCAAAGAGAATGAGAATCATTCCTCCGTAGACCGTGGCATCCCTTATGACCGTATGCCTGCTTCTCTGGTCCATGGAATTTGTCATTGCAATGAAAAGAACAAGGCTTCCAAACGGATCTATTACTACGAACAATCTTATGAATATACCCAGAAATTCGAGGCCCAGTGAAGACAATAAAACTATATGGTTACCGGATATAAATACCCGGTGAACACCTGTATTCTCAGGTGATCTCCATATCTAAAGTTCAATTCTCGACCCAAGGGAGAGGGACTTCAGTTTTTTAACCGCTATCGACCTCGGGATACTTCCCAGGCCTGAGAAAGTCTCGAACCCGCAGTCTGTTCCTCCCATTACGTTTTCAGAGCCGATCTCATCTATGCTGGACACATTTTCGAGCTTCTGGAAAACCGATTCAGGTGTTTCAACAAATGGAGACTTAACATCTATGACCCCAACGGCAAACTTCATGTGCTTTGGCCATCCGTATTCCCTTACATGCTTTCTTATTATGATTGGATCGCCTGCATGCCTTGGATTTGCCATTTCTCCCACCAGTGTTCCTGCCCTTAGTTTAAGGAGTTCCGGGAAAACCTCACTGTATGGCGGATCTGTCAGGTGTGCTGATGCATAATTCCCGTAACAGTAGTGCACCCTTATCCTCTCAGACGGCAGCCCAGAAATTGCTTCGTTGATGGCCTTCACATGGAGTGGAAGGACCTCCCTGAAGTTCTTTGCCCAGTCGAGACCGAGACTCTTTGCCATTGCAAGGTCCGGAGCATCTATCTGGAGATCCACACCATCCACCGAGAGTATGGATCTGTACTCTTTGGCCAGTTCCTTCGAAAGGCTGAAAAGGTAATCCTCATGGTCACGGTAGGCCTTACTCAGAGGATAGAATACTGTAATCACACCCGGCGATGGAGCTGGAACGAAAATCCTTGCTGCCCCCTTTTTTCTGGCGAGGCTCAGCGACAATGCGGCTTCCTCTCTCGCAATCTTTTCTCCGTTATACTGGAGCCTGTCATCTATCACAGGTAGATCAAAAGATTTGGTTTCCTGGATCATGGCAGCCAGATGCGGGCTGGCTTCAACCAGTTCATTGTAAAAGTCAGTTGAGAACTGCTGGGAGACCCTTGATGATTTTGAAAACCCGCTGAACCTGTTCGGGATATAGGTGGTGTATCCTGATTTCCTCTGTTCACCGTTACTAATCCAGTCCAGACCAAATTTGCTGCCATCCGGGTGGAGTTGATCATCCATTGCCGACGATTCGGACCTTTCTATTGCATCCTTGAAACTTCCGTCTAGTTCTCCTGTTTTTGAGGCACGGAGCAGTTTTTCAATTTCCGGAGTACGATAGTAGCTGCCTGTCATTGTTGTCTGAAACATGAAATGATATTTCCAGCATAGATATATAACAAACTGTCCTGCCTGAATGAACCTTAAAAATTAATAATTGGATGAGCAATCACATCGTCTGATGAAGATCCTCATTATGGGTGCAGATGGCTACATCGGATGGCCTCTGCTTCAGAGAGAATTCCTGAAGGGGAATGATGTGGCAGCCCTGGATAACTTCTTTACAAGGGCCAGAGTTCGTGAGGTCCACTCTGATTCCGTCTCACCCATACTTTCCATGGGGGAACGCCTCAGGAAGCTTACAAAAAACTCCGGAAGGGAAATTCCCATGTTCAGGGGAAATGCAAGCGATCCTAAATTCCTCCTTGACGCCATAAAGAAGTTCAGACCTGATGCAGTTGTGCACCTGGCAGAACAGAGATCAGCCCCATACTCAATGTTAGGGCTTCAGCAGGCGTCTTCAACAATGCAAAACAACATAATCAGCACGCTCAACCTGATATATGCTGTGAAGGAGTACGTTCCTGACTGCCACATCCTTAAGCTGGGAACAATGGGCGAATATGGCACACCAAATATTGATATCCCTGAAGGATTCTTTGAGGTCACATACAACGGCAGGAGTGATTACCTCCCATTTCCGAAACAGGCTGGATCATGGTACCACTGGACAAAGGTGCATGACTCCAACAACCTGATGTTCGCCAATAAGGTCTGGAAGACACGCATAACAGATGTAATGCAGGGAGTGGTCTATGGAACCAGAACCAGAGATATCAACGAAACAGGTCTATTTACAAGGTTTGATATTGATGAGGTCTGGGGAACCGCACTTAACAGATTCTGCGCGCAGGCTGTTGCAGGAATGCCCCTTACGCCCTATGGAAAGGGCGGCCAGACAAGAGGGTTCTTATCTCTGGAAGATAGCATTACCTGCCTTGACCTGGCGCTTCACAATCCTCCAGAATCAGGTGAATACAGGGTATTTAACCAGTTCGATGAGCATTACAGCGTAATGCACCTGGCAGGAGTAGTGAGAGATTCCTACTTACGCCAGACAGGAAAAGAGGCGGAAATAAGAAACATTCCAAATCCAAGGGTAGAGCTGGAAGATCACTATTACAATCCGGAGCACACCAAACTCAGGTCTCTGGGTTACAGACCATCCGGAACCCTGGATGGAGAGATTTTCTTAATACTGCAGGATCTGGAGAAGTGGAAGAGAAGAATTGAAAAACTGAAGAATGTGATTCAGCCAAAAACTGTCTGGAACAAGAGTCCAGTCAATATTTCCTGATTTCTGCATACTTCAGGGATTTTCGGACAACTTCAGAATATTCCTCAACTTTTCCGACGCTAAGCCAGTGATCCCTGTCGATTATGCTGGCAATTGTTTTAATCCCATCCTTTATTGAGCTATCAATTGCGGGGGTCAGCTCCATCTGATCGCCATCTGTGGCTTCCAGCCTTTTCATTACCGAGTTATGGAGATAATACACTGCACACAGACCATAGTCTGACTTGGGAAAATGTGGTTTCTCCTCGAGTCCGGTGATTACAGAATTTTCACCTTTTTTGGACACAACTGGACAGCCATAGTGCTGGGGATTTGCTACTTTCATTATATTGAGGATGTTAATATCGAGACCTTGGTTTTTTTCTACCATATCATAGAATCCGTCACTCTTCAAAAGGAAACCATCACCCGCGTTAAGAATGAAGCTTTCCTTTCCTACAAATTGAGAGGCCATCAGCACTGCATGTCCATAGCCGTTCTGTTTTTCCTGGAATATCAATTCAGTGTCAGGAAATTCCTTCATGACGTATGAACGGGTTACGGTGTCGTCAGGCCTTAATACCACTGCCACTTCATCTATTCCATGATTGAGAAGTTGCTGGAGAATGCAGTCAATTATGGGTCTTATCACCATCCTCCCCTCCCTGCAGTCATAAATGGGAAGCATTTCCTTTCTGAATTTCCCGTCAAGACCTGACCGGGAACCAACTCCTGCTGCGGTTACAACTGCCTTCACAGTGGATGTATTACATTGAATGTTTAATTCTTATCTCCGTTCCGCGAAACCTGGGGCGTATGAACTGAATGAACTGACAGTGGACTTCCTTAGGACCTATGTGCTTTGAAACCTGCTGAGGATATCCATATGTTGATTCAGCCAAGGAACAGGAACTCACTTAATTGAACAATGCATGATTGCCTGTGAGATGTAATTAATGGATGATTTAAATTGCTTTGTCTGAACCAGTGGAATCCATCCAGTCACCTCTATGAAAAACCATATATCCGCAACTGATTAACCAGCGTATGTCTCCCGGCGGTAAGCGTTTTTTTGTCCTTGATGATTTTAACCTGAAAGGGGCCACCGTATTTCTGAGAATAGATGTGAACTCGCCTATCAGTCCTATAGATGGTTCAATTCTTGATGACACCAGGTTCATGTCACACCTGGACACAATAAGTGATCTCAAGGATTCCAAGCTTGTCATAGCATGCCATCAGAGCAGACCTGGAAAAAGGGATTTCACTTCTCTCATGCGACATTCAGAGATCCTGGAGAAGATAACCGGGAGAAAGATCAGGTTCATAGACTCGCTTTTCAGTTCCGAGGTTATCCGGGGAATAAGGGAAATGAAGCCCGGAGATATTATAATGCTTGAAAATACCAGATTCTATTCAGAGGAGATTGACATAGACCCCAGCGATCTGGAGGCTGTGGAGGGTACCAATTTTGTAAAGAATCTTTCAGGAGTTTTCGATTACTACGTCATAGATGCCTTTCCTACCATACACAGAGCCCAGGTCAGCCTTGTTGGATTCCGCAGAAAGAAACCAAACATAGCAGGAAGACTGGTGGAAAGAGAGGTGACAATGCTGGACCAGTTCATGGAGGGCGACTATCATCCTAAAATTGCCATACTTGCAGGTTCAAAGATTGAGGACAGTATCAATGTTGCAATGAATTTTCTGGCCAGGGATCGGGTGGACACCATAGTCACCGGAGGTGTAGTTGCCAATGCATTCCTCTGGGCAAACGGCAAGCCCATCGGGAAAAGAAATATGCAGCACATAATGAATAACAACAAAAACTACAGGGAACTTATAGACAAGTGCAAGGATATTCTAAGGAAGTTCCCGGATCGTGTAATAGTGCCCCATGATTTTGTTCTCAGTCCGTCAGGGAGTGAGTTAGAACTTGGCGATGAGGTACCTGACAGTGAACTTATAGCCGATATTGGTATGAAAAGTGTATACAGATTCAGGGAAATCATCTCCAATGCTGGGGCAATCTTCCTGAACGGGCCAATGGGAATGTACGAGATTGCAGATTATTCTGTTGGAACCAGGGAAATACTTGAAGCTGTTGCAGAGAACCATGGTCTTAAGATAGCCGGAGGAGGACACACTCTCAGTGCGCTTGAAATGATGGGACTAAAGAACCGAATTGACCATGCCTCCACTGGCGGAGGTGCACTCATAAGCTATTTATCCGGTGAGCCCATGCCAGTATTGGAATCACTTTACGAAAGCATGAGGATCTTTGGAGGAGTTAAAGATGGAACAGGAAGGAAAAATTAACCTGGCGGAACAGCTTGAATACCTGAAGACCATGATATCTTCGCTGGATAATCAGATTTCTATCCTGTTAAAAGCCTACGAAGAGGTTCAGCGGGCTTATTCAATTATCAAGGACCTTGAACTTCAGTCATCAGGCGAGATGAAAACACTTATCGGTGCCGGAATTTACGCCAGCTCAACCCTGAATCTGAACCAGAAGCTCCTCGTCCCTATAGGGTCCGATCTCTACATTGAGGAGGAGAAGGAAAAAACTGCCAACAGACTGGAGAAAAATTCACAGGAAATTACCTCTTCCCTTAGAGAAGCCCAGGACCGAAGAAGCGATTTGGCTGCCAGACATGATTCTATAGTGTCACTGGTACAGCAGCAGAGCATAAAGCAGCAGTGATGGTGTATATATGTTTGAAGCCCTGAAGAGACTTTTCAGAGGGGCCTCTGATGAAGTTTTAACCGGTTCGGTGAGAAGAGAGGATCTCCCCTCAAGGGTCAGGGAAATACTTCTGGAGGCTGATGTCGCCTTTGATGTTGCTGAGAAGGTTTCAGAGAATTTTTCAAGTTACCTTGCGAAGGTAAAAAGAAAAACTGCCATTGATGAAGTTAGAGATTCTCTGAAGGCAGCCATGGGAGATATCCTCAAAGAAAACCCTCCAGGCGTGGATATTCTGAAACCCACAAAGAAGCCATATGTCATACTTTTCATTGGTATAAATGGGACCGGAAAAACCACCACTGTTGCGAAGATCGCGGAACTCCTGAAGAAGGAAGGGAAGCGTTCCGTTGTTGCTGCTTCTGATACTTTCAGGGCCGGAGCTATAGAGCAGATCTCAATTCTCTGTGAAGAAATTGGTGTGCCTGTGATCAGGCACAGCGCGGGCAGCGATCCATCATCTGTGGCCTTTGATGCCATTGAACATGCAAATGCCCGCAAGCTGGATTATGTTCTCATTGATTCAGCAGGGAGAATGCAGACAAACAAGAACCTCCTTGATGAGATGAAGAAGATGAGACGGGTGGCAAAACCTGACGCAACTATCCTGGTCCTGGATTCTATGGTGGGACAGGATGCAGTTTTTCAGGCAGATACATTCCTTAAGGAGATCGAATTCGATGGAGTCATACTGACAAAGCTGGATACTGATGCCAAGGGGGGTGCAATAATCAGCATTTCAAGCCTTCTGAAGAAGCCAATACTTTTCGTTGGTGTCGGGCAGGGTGTGGACGATCTTCTTCAGTTCACCCCTCAGTGGTTCATAGACAGAGTATTTGGATAAGGTTGCAATAATACGAGCATTGCAGGTAGCCTTTACTCTTGTTCGTCCGATACCTCTGAGTCAACCACACTTGGTGATTCCTTCCTGTTTGTATTCAAGGAGGTAATGTCAATTGGCCTGACATTGGATTTCACACCGACCTTTGTATTCAACTGCTCCAGATTCTTTGATACCATTGTGGAGAACTTCTGTATCTGTTCGAGCACAGGCTGAATCTGAATTTCTGGTGATGGTTTCTGTGGCACATTTGGCACGGCGGCTGACCTCTCTTGATCGGTCTTCTGAGGGAGCTGTTGAGTTGTGTGAGTCTTTTCCTCCTGTTTCTTCCCGGGATAAATCAAAAAAAGTAGATAAAGTGATACCAACAGGGAAATTATTGAAATTCCCAGAGCTGCGTAGGAAACTGCTGACATGATTGGAGAAATGAGACCTACAGTATTATCTTTTTCTGTGTCCAAACACCCTTCTGTATGGGAAGAGTCCCAGAAACACTATTATGGCAAGAACAGAGAACAATCCCTCATATGATCCATGGGGGACTTCATTATAATATTGCCATCCGCCATAAATTCGCATAATATTCAGTTTAACAAGACCAAGCCATGGAATCTGACCAAATGCTATGGCAATCACCCTGGACTGACTGACCGGTCCGCTGTCAATTCCTATGCTGAGATCACTTAATGCCCATGCGTTCAGACTCTTGTTGTAGTACTCGGAGTCGTTAATGTAGGCAAAATTGTGATCTCCCATGGTTATGTAACCTGACTGGTTCTGATAATGGCTGATGTAGACAATAAAATTCCTGTGTGAAAAACCAAGATCCCGGATCAATATATACTGATTTGTAACCGTCATCCATGGTGCATTGCTTTCCCCAGGAACGTAAGCTGTCCCGTTTTTCCATTCCAGATAGAGAATCGCCCGGTGGATAACAGTGAGACCGTATGTGCTCCTGTAGAGTATAACGTTCCCATATTCGCCATAGGTAGAGAAGTTGGCCTCCTTCCCCTGCACATAGGTGATGACATTCTTCAATGGGTCCGTGACTTTTTTCTGAAATACAATATCTCCGGTATTTATTACTCCATATTCCCAGTTGTTTGAATGTTCCATGCTCTCCGATTCAACCACAGAAAGCGGAGGAAACATACCGGAATAGAGTGTCAGGCCTGCAAAAATGGCAATAACAGCAATCACAGCGGCAATTTCCAGGTGCTTTGAATTCAATGGTTCCGCATTGTCCCGTTGGATTTATTGATTTTCCAGATTCTACTTTTCCTTTCACATTAAGAAATAACATCAACAGACTAGCATAAACACTGTTTCAGACTTAGCAGATCTTTTCTGAATTTGCTAGTGACAAATTTGCCATCACTTGAGTGATGCCATAATCCTTGATATATTGGGTGCATCAATGTCCGTTACAATCAATGGAATGTTTTCTATCTCAGCCAGTCTGATTGCCAGTTCATCTATCCTGTCTGGTTGTATATATACCACAGCGGCAGGCTTCAGAGGGTGAACGCGGATGGCGATCATCGGGCTCCTTCCCATCTTCACCTCCGTGAAGAAGATTATTCTCTGGCTTGACCAGCCATAAAGTTTGCTGTACTCAGAGTAAGAGAATGACAGAATTGCCTTAATTCCATCCACTATGGTATATCCTCTGATATAACGATTGAGGCCAACGTTGCAGTAATTGGTCCCGTTGATCATTCTTATAACCCTCTCCAGAGAGATATCGTGGTTATAATCACTAATATCAATGAGTGCGTCTGAAGGCATTCCGCTGCTATATCGCCTTATTACCTGGCCCCCGCGTTTCTGGTCTATCTCCACGAGAGCGCCAACGATCTTTTTTATGGAAAGTACTCCGGGTGATTTTCTTCTGCCGGACTCGTAATCACTTATCACTGAAGGTGAAATTGTGAGGAACTTTGCAAGTTCAAGCTGGTTTACCTGAAACTCTTCCCTCCACTTTTTTATTGCCTCGCCTGGGCTGTTGGCCATGGTAATTTCGCCAGCTATTTTTTCAAGTATATCCACTGAATTATATCCCACTGTGCTATTTAAAATATTCGACACATGCCGAAATAGGACGTTTCTCAGGCCTCATTCCCATATATGGCTAAAGCTGCCTTAAGATCCTCAATTGCAAGTGATGGAGGTACAACTTCCGGCAGATCTTTTTCGACGCATGCTATGAATTCTGAGAATTCCCTTACAAAAATGTCGTATTTCTCAATATTCAGTCTTTTCCCGTTCATCACAAGGTCCCCGAAGGCAGTACCTCTGGATTCATCCTTGAAATCCTTTTCAGACCTGGTGCCCACATCCTCATAAATAGACCCATCGGACCCGACAATTTCCAACCCCGGTACCTTTGGAGGAACATGATACGTCCACGAGTAAAAGAGCAGCCCAGTTGCCCCTGACAAGAAATCGAAAAGACCGAGGGATGAATCCTCGCCTTCCAAGGTCGAACCACCCTTTCCTGTGCGGCCTGTTACTCTAGAGTATGGACCTCCAATCATAAGCATACTGTGAATGTAATGAATTCCACCGTCAATCAAGGCCCCCCCTCCCATGATTTTCCTGTCAGTCCTCCAGCCCCGATGGTCATAAAGCCTCTGATCTCGAACGAGTATGTTTATAACACGTCCAATTCTTCCCTGCTTTATCAGTTCGATGGCGCTTTTCAGGGATGGGTCGAAGTGATATTGTTCTGCAATGTTGCATTTTAATCCGGATTTTACTGCAGCCTTTTCAATTGCAATGGCATCCTCAATGGTGGTTGCGATGGGTTTTTCCATGATCACATTCTTCTTTCTGTTAAAGGCTTTGATCGCAAAATCCCTGTGAAGATCATGTGGTACTGCCAGGTCAATTATCTCAGCTCCGGAACTCAGGGCTTCTTCATAGGTACTGTAGACTCTGTGAATCGAATACTTCTCCCGGACTTCCTCAATAACCTTCTGATCTCTTTCCACAATAGAGACGTCCGCACCTCTGATAGAACGAAGATGAACCTTCCCAAATCCCCTCACACCAACTACAACAATCTCCATAAAATCTGAACCGGATTAAATACTTAATATCTTTCAGGCGTTATTTCTGAAGTTGCAAAACATGTTAAATTAAAAGAAAAATTAATTAAATTTAGTCAGGCCGAAAAAAATGGAAGATTATACTTCCAGAACTTTGTTTTTGAAGACCTTGAGACTCCCTGCCCTGTAGAAGAAGTTCAATTCTTCTCCCTGGTTAAACGGCCTATCCTTGTGAGCATAAAGTTCAATCTCTTTATCATCCACAGGGCTAACCACTATCTTGAAACTTCCTCCAGAGTAACTGGAAACACTTACTTTTACCTTGCCCGCGTTCACAAAGCCAGTCATCTTGTCGCTGGACGATAATGAAACATCTTCCGGTCTGAATGCGAAGGAATACTCTTCTTCGGTGGATGTTGCCAAGTCTAATTGATCCCCCATATCAAAGACGAGATTCGCAGACTGGACTTTGTAGGATCCGTTGTTCAGAACGAGTTGACCTGGAAGTTTCACAATATCGCCTACCAGTTTTGATACTTCAAGCGACGCCGGTTTATTGTAAATTTCAAGAGGCGAGTCTATCTGAACGAATGAACCGGATACCAGAACTCCAGCTCTGTCAGCTATGGTAAAGATATCTGCAGGATCATGTGAAACCACAAGGGTTGTTACTTTCAACTCCTTCTGAAGGGACTTCACAAGGGAACGGGCACTGTCCCTCATTGCCGCATCAAGATTGCTGAAAGGTTCGTCAAGTATAAGGATAGTAGGGGATTTCACAAGAGCCCTGGCAAGTGAGACTCTCTGCTGCTGCCCACCGGAAAGTTCTCTTGGAAAATGAGAGAGAACCCCTTCTATTCCCAATGTTCTGCCTATTTCAGTAACCTTCTCTTTGATCTTATCCTCCTGCATGTGCTCTGACCTTAGAGGGAACGCTATATTCTCGAAGGCAGTAAGGTTAGGGTATAGTGCCCAGTTCTGAAACACCATTCCAATGTGCCTCTTTTCCGGAGGTATGATGAGTTTTCCGTTCTGTGACATCAAGTTGTCGTCAAACATTACCTTTCCAGATGTTGGGACATCCAGACCTGCAATCATCCTCATTAGGGTAGTCTTTCCAGCTCCGCTGGGACCGACTATCCCAAATGATTCACCGCTTTCGACTTCGAAATTGATGTCTCTCAAAGCCTCTGTCTCCTTTTTCCCTGATTTGAATTCCTTTGCTAGATTTTCTACTGTTATTTTAACCATTGATCACACCTTCCCTCCTGACCCCAGTGCCATAAGGCCCCTTATGAAGTATCTTCCCAGGAAGAGGAATAGTACCAAGGGAACGATGGACGCCAGTATTGCCGCAGCGAAGCTCTCGTTGTAGAGTGTTCCGAAACCACCAGTATATGAGTCGACCGCAACCGAAACGACCTGGCTGTTGGGATTGGTAACCAGAACCAGTGGGAGAAAGAACACATTCCACGACATTATGAAAATAAAAATTAATGTTGCTATGAAACCTGGCATGCTGGCTGGAAGCACTACCCTGAAGAATGTTCTAAATTCACTTGCCCCATCCATCTTCGCTGCTTCAATCAGCCTTGTTGGAACAACTGTAAGGAAAATTGACATAAGAAGGGCACCAGTTGGAAGATAGAATATAAGGTATGCTATCAGTGTTCCCCCATAAGTTCCAAGAAGGTTGGCCTCAACCATCAACCTTGCCAGCGGCATGATTGTAGCCTGATAGGGGATGAATGTTCCAAGTGCAACAAGAGCGAATACTGCGTTTCCAATATATCGTTCTCTTCGCCTCAGGTTCGTAGTAAGAGTGATGAGATAATAAGCTCCAAGGGCACCAAGGAAGGTACTGATGATGGCAACGGGCGCGATCAACATTATGCTGTTCAGTATCGGGGTTCCCAGCCCAGACCAGGCTGCTTCGAATGATGCAAGGCTCAGCTGAAGTGGGGGTATTAGTGCCTTTGATGTTGTGACCTCCAAGTTCGTCTTAAAGCCGTTTATTATCATCGTATAGGCCGGTATCAACCAGATAACTATGAGGAAAAGTACCACTATTTGTACAAGTGTTGCCCTGATCAACGGACTTCGGCTTTTCTTATAATTGTCTGAGTTCCTAATGATGAATCCACCTCTTCATTCCAATAAGTGCGTATGGCACTACCACTAGCAATGCAATCAATACTACGAATGTGTCGATCACAGAAGATTGCGCAAAGTACGACGTTGTATAGAGGAAATACTGATACATCAGCAATGTCTGAGAGAAGTGATCCGTAGGCCCTCCTGAAATGATGTACGGCAGACTGAAAAGTCTGAACGAGAAGAGAAAGAGGAGTGCCGTGGATACTATAAACCCATTCATGGAGTTTGGTACCAGAAGCTTCCTGAATATTCGAAAGTAATGTGCGCCATCCATGTATGCTGCCTCGACTATAGCCCTGTCCACATTTAGGAAAGCTGCAAGATAGAACAGCATTGCAATTCCCGAATAGGCCCAGGCTACAATTATCATCAGGCTGTAAAGGGTGCTTCCACCAACCAGCCAGCTTGGCTGCGGCAGATGCAGTAATCCCAGTAGATAATTAATTCCTATATTTGGATTAAAGAGCCAGAGAAATATAAGAGCGTTGGCTGCCATGGATATTGTTAGAGGATAGATAAAAATGGACATGTAAGTTATTCTCAACCTGTTACTTTTTATTGAATACAGGAGTCCAGCGAAGAGCAACCCCAATAGATTTCCTGAAAGAACCAGTGAACCTGAAATTTCAAATGAATGGACCAGGGAGTTACTGAAATATTGTGAAGATAAAACAACACCGAAGGTTATAAGGCCATCATAGGCGGGTATCCTGTGCAGTATGGAATAGTCCATAAATGAATAATACAGGTTCCAGAAGACGAGATATAACAAAATCGCAGCAAAAACTAAAACTGGTATTACAAAAATAAAAGATTTTTTAAACATTAAAGATCACAATAAAAATTATGTGGGATTAAAGTTTCTGACAACCATTGCCTTGAAATCCTTGCTTGCGAAAACAACATGGCTACCTGAATTCCTTAAGTGAACTGCCTGGACAGGCTGTGCACTACCACTTGCTGCATGTGATACAGCAGGCTGCTGAGCCCCTGAAGTGCTCTGAGCGCTTACCACGGATGACACATCGGAAACAGCTCTGGATCCGCTGCCAGTGGCGTTGTATGTTGAGTTAGCCCATGGGGGCAGGTATCCGCCGAATGGGGTTCCGGGGAATCCAAGGTAACCAAGGCTGAGGTTGTTCGCTGCGAGCCATGTGCTTTTCTCAACAGCATCCTGTGAAACGAGCCCTGAGTTCCATGCGTTAAGATTTTTACTGCTATTGCTCTCCTGGAGCGAAAGCAGGTTTCCGATTATGGTTGTGTCAGGCGAAGCAAATAATCCACCGTCAGACAGAGCGTACACGAAGTCAGATGTTTCATGGTTATTGGTCATGGTAACCAGCTTCTGGTACATGTACCACTGTTCAGGTGTGTTGTAATAGTTCGTGGTTATATTGTTATAGTAGCTCAGACCTTTCCACTGTGTCCATACCTTGTTTCCATTGAAGGATGTCCAGTATTTAACAAAGGTCGTTCCCGCTGCAGCTGCTGGTCCCGTAGGTACTCCTATTGAGTCCAGGTTAACGACGAAATAGTTCTGTGTTGAGGGGAAAGACTGCACAAGCACCGGAGCTGAGGTATTATTTATGTACTGGGAAGTTGCAGGGTAGGATGTTGTGTTGTAATAATCGTACATGTAGTTTGTAACGAAGTCACCTGCTGTAAGGAATGCTACGTGGCCATTCACAAGCTGACTTGCCATCTGTGTCCAGGACATTGTCTGCCAGCCTGGGAAATCATATGAGGACTCGTTAAGGAACAGATTGTTTGTCTCATTGACCAGGTGTGACACCATTGGGTTGCTCATATTCAAGGTCCCGTATGTGAACTCGTTATAGAGCTTAGGTCCAGCAAGCCCAAGGAAGTTGTTCTCCCAAAGCTGCAGCTGAGCCCAGCCACCCTCGTTAGCTGATATTCCCCATGGGGCGTTTGTAGCGTTATTGAATCCGTCCTTTGCAAGTTTCACTGTATCATTATCCAATTGCCATACGTTTGTTGGTATCGGAAGGTTGTATTTGTGCAGGACATTCTGGTTCATGTAAAGGAGACCCATTGTGTGAATTTCAACTGGCATTGAAAGAAGAACCCCATTCATTGCCCCGGCTTCAAAAGCGGTTGGAATGACATGTCCTGACAGATTCGTATTATAGTATGAAGTCCAGTTAACAAAACCTGCGAGACCCTGTGAATCTTCACTGACATAACTGTACATCATTGGACCCATATGCGCCTGGAAAGCATCTGGAGGCTTACCTGCTGATATCAGGCTCAGGACAGTAGCGACTGAAGCATCTCCTCCACCACCTGGGGTTATTTCCAAAGATACCTTATATCCCGGATATGCCTTTTCAAAGGCCGGAATCTCTTTTTCCAGGGCAATCTTTCCTTCGGTTGCCCACCAAGTATACAATACGACTGTCTTGGTTGTTGACTTGGTCAGTTCGTAGCCTGCAACGCTACCACCAACCACTACAACAATGACAATCCCAATAGCTATCCACAGTTTTTTATTCATTGCCAAAGTTTAACACCACTTTAAAGGTTTACATCGTTAAATTATATTAACTTTATTCTCCCATGACACTGAAAAACATTATGTAGCAAGAATATATAAACTACTTGGTATATTATTTTATGTTTAATGGGTTTCAATAAAAATCCCATGAAAAATATATTTACAAATTCTATTACTTTGGAGCGAAATAGGATTACTTTATCTTAAACCCGAAAACACTATTTGGCTGTGAACACAAGTTACAACGTTTGAGAGGTATTGCTTGAATGTGAATCATTCGATTCTATTGAGAACAGTGCAACCGCTGCTCCCACGGCCGCTGTAATCATTAGTAAAACCGAAAGAATAGATAGAGACTCCCTTTCAAAAACAAACACAAGTAAGGCGGTGAATATAGGTATCATGGACTGAAGTAACCCTGGCAGAGCGAAACCGTTTTTTTGTACCGCCCGGAAATAGAGAATATATGCTGCCCCCATTGACGTGACTCCTGCTAACAGAAGTGATATTACTGATGCCTCCCAGTTAAATTCGAAACTCCTCTGAAATAATGTAATTCCCAAAATGAGGCCAATTAAACCGGGCCAAAAAAAAGCACTGGAAACTCCTCTTAGCAGACCGCTTTTTGAGATATGGGAATTTAAAATGATAAAGAAGGCTGGTAATGTCAATACTATCCCGATCACGAGAATAAGTCCATAAACACCCGACACCCCGATATTCTTACCATATATCGTGAGGAGGGTTGCGGAGGGTACAACAAGAGCCATCGCGATTAAAAAAAGAGGATAAATGATCCTGGAACTGTTCAACTTTAATGCAATAGACATTACCGGGGTTAAAACTGAATCTGCAAGCAAAACGCTTAGAGCTGTCATTATTGACCCGTTTCTCTCAGCAGATAGTATAATCAGGAACTGACTCAAGAAATAGAGAGTACCACTTAGGAAGGCTTTTCTATGGAAAAAAAATGATATGGCCCCAGTTCTCTTGATTTCAGGTATACCCAGAAACAGAGATCCTGAGAGAGCTGGAATTGAGAAAATCAGCAGCTCATTAAAGTCTGTTCCATAATATATGAAGAGGTAATATGTTGCCCAGATAAATGCAGCAATTAAACCAAATAAAGACCCTGCAATTGTTCTTCTATCCGTGTATCTCTATGAATGTCCGTGCTTATGTTTTTTTCTCCTTTTTCATGAAGTTTATCCATGTGATTTCGGTTTCGAATATTCATTTTTCTGGATGAGAGGTAGTTCAGAGCCTGTATCTGTTCTGCGAATATTTGTAAAGCCTCATCCAGAGAAGGAATGACAGCAATGTTACCACAAATACCAGATAAATATCAATAGCGTCCGCATACAAGAGATTCCCCTGAGCGATGCTTCTTTCTATGAGCATCATAAGACCCCTGTGAACTGAATAGGTTTTGTCCTGGATAACTATATATTCAGATACCTGAAGTCCTCCCCAGTAACTGCCGAATGCTGCCATTGAGCCAGTTATTAATCCTGGAAAGATTCCTGGCAGTAGTAAATACCTAACTTTTTTGAACCCAGTGAGTTTGTATGCCTTTGCCACAACCTTAAGTTCTGATGGTATGGAAAGGGCAGACCCGTAGACATTGAAGAAAACATATGCAGCTGCTGATAGATATGTGACAAGAAAAACATCGAAATTGAAAGCTATGCTTTCGCCTAGAATTGGGGTCAATCTTGGAGTGAAAAATTCAATTATTATAGGAAGCAGAACAGGCACAGGGACTGAATATAGCACCTGTAATGCGCCTGTAAAGAATCTGCCTGACCTTCCTTTCAACCCGAAATATATTGCCATGGGAACCATTGTGGCAAAGCTTATTGCGAAAACCGTAGCAATTCTTGCCAGATCAAAAAGGGTAGCGAATGTGAGTGTAACTATTGAGCCGAAGTTCAGGAGGTATTCAGTGAATGCTCTTGCAAACCCAGCTTCTGCAACAAGGTAAATTGCAAGTCCTACGAAGAAAAGCAGAATAAATCCCGTGATTATATTCAGTGACCTTTCGGATATACGTCTTGTTCTGGTTTTTACATTTGATTCTATATTTGCAGCCCTGTTGATGGATTCCAGTGCTGTCATCCCGGAATCCACTACCTGCCTGATTCTGGTGTTAATAGCGCTTGTAAGTGTAGACATCCTGGTCGTTCTTGCTTTTTCCCCCTCTTCAGGAACCGATTCAAACCGGTATACCGATGACCTCTTCAGCAGGGGGTTTATGATCAGATAATAGGAGAGAGAGATAGCAATGATCAGGAATATGATAAGAAAGCCTATCAGAGAATACTGTCCTGCATTCGCGTATTCCAGAGATAATGACCCAACCCCAAACACAGAATAATTGCTGTTCCCAACACTTATCACTTCGCTGAAGGTAATATAAAAGAGGGCACTGGCAAAAGAAGGCATTATATTTGCGATTATTGAATTGTAGGAGGATGGAACATATAGATGAGTTATTTTTTTCCAGCCGGAAAAACGGTAGACCTTAACCATGTTCAACATCTCTTGAGGAATCTGGCTTACCGATTGGTATACACCAAGGATGAGGTTCCAGATCAGTGCGGTTATTATGAGAAAGTCCACCGCCAGATTTATTCCTGGTCCACCACCAACCCTGTCTATCAGAAAAATCAGTATAATCGGGAAGAAAGAAACGACTGGAACGGATTCTAGCACATCAGTAATAGGTATTATAATGGCCCCCGCGGCCTTAATCCTGGCCGAAAGAATTCCAAGAAATATTGCAAGGAAAACTGATGCGATCATCAGTATCCATATTCTGGCAAAGGTCAGGAAAATAGCGTAGAGCATGAGGCCAACTTCATGTATGTCAAGAAACATAGACCTTCACCCTCCTCTTCTTCCATTGAACCACTTCCGGCGTCCGGATTTCTCCGTCGTTATTTTTCAGTGATTGGCTTAATCGAATAAAAAACTTCTCACCCTATGAACCAGGTAGACTTCCATTTATTTTTAAATCCTCAACTTGATAAGATAATCGCACATGATCCCTTACTTTGTTATCGTTACCTACCTGAAGATATGATACGTCATTCCTCTGGGACAAATTATCAAATAGTCGCAATTTTTCCAGAACGTTATCACCGTCAATATCCCCACCTATGAAGCACTTATCAAATAAGACACTTAATCCTTATAAATAAAGTGCAGGGGATGGGATTTGAACCCACGTATCCCTACGGAACCAGACCCTCAATCTGGCGCCTTTGACCAATCTCGACAACCCCTGCGCGGTGAGACCCTGATTTGACAATAGATTAATTAATTTTGCACCTGTTAACAATGGAATTAAGATAAGGAATCATTTTGATGGATGAAATTTCTTCGAAATCACACCATTGGAGTTAAATCAATAATTTGTCATCTTTTGAATTATTTCATTTTTAGTCCTTCCCCATACTTTCAATCAACTGCGACAAATATAAATCCTGAATAGCCTATCTTTCAGAGAGATGGCAAATAATGCACAGGAAGCGTTCATAGTAGATGCTGTTAGGACCCCAATAGGTAAGAGGAATGGATCGCTTTCAGAAATACATGCAGTTGATCTTCTTGGAAGCCTCCTGAAGTCTGAGGTTTCCCGATTGAATATCCCCCCTGAGAACTATGATGACTTAATAATCGGCTGTGTAAGCCAGGTAGGAGAGCAAGCGATGAACATAGCCAGGAATTCATGGCTGTCGTCAGGACTTCCCGAGTCTGTCCCCGGGGTGACAATAGATCGCCAATGCGGGTCAAGCCTTCAAGCCGCTTCCTTTGGTGCATTTGGCATAATGAGCGGGATGCAGAACCTTGTTCTGGCAGGAGGTGTTGAATCCATGAGCAGGATACCACTCGGAAGCACAATCACGGGTAACTCCAATCCCATAACTCTTGGGCTCTCAGTGCGTTACAGATTGGATCGTGAGTGGTTCAGCCAGGCAAGGGGTGCAGAGATCATCGCAACGCGCTATGGACTCACGAGAGATGAACTGGACGAATACAGTTATACCAGTCACATAAGAGCCACGGCTGCAATGAGCCAGACAAGGAAGGAGATGATCCCTGTAGAGGCTGATATAAATGGCGATGGTTCAGAGGTTGTTACCATCCTGGATCACGATGAGGGCATCAGAACGGATCCGGACCTGGAGAAGCTTAAGAACCTGAAGCCCGCTTTCCCTGGATTGAAGATGATAACAGCAGGAAATGCCAGCCAGATATCGGATGGAGCAAGCCTTTCCCTGCTTGCGTCCGCTGACTCCATAGATAGGTTTAGTCTCAAACCAAGGGGACGGGTTGTTGCAGCGACCTCCGTAGGAGTTGATCCTGTTACAATGCTTACTGGCCCTATACCAGGAACTGCAAAGGTGCTGGAGATGGCCGGGATGGATATATCAGAAATAGACCTCTTTGAGGTCAATGAAGCCTTTGCACCAGTGGTCCTTGCGTGGCAATCTGAGTTCGAGGTTTCGCTAGACCGGGTAAATGTTCATGGCGGAGCCATTGCTCTCGGTCACCCCCTTGGGGCTACTGGAACTAGAATATTGAGCACTCTGATAAATACACTGGAAGAGAAGAATAAGAAATATGGCCTCATCGCCATCTGCGAGGGCGGTGGGCTTGCAAACTCAATGATAATAGAAAGAATTTAGTGATTATTTATCACATTTTCCCGTAGGGCAAGCCGGATCGAATGTGGCATCAAGCTTGAGGTACTTGTCCGGAACCTTCAACATAAGTTCAGTAATTATTTCCTTTTCCTCCGGCTTTTTCTCCTCAACCTTCTTCTTCTTTGCCTGCTGTGTTCCGGAGTACAGGACCTGTTCAGACTTGCTGTGATCCCTGTATACTGTTATCCCTTTGCAGTGGAGGTCTTTTGCCATCCTGTAAGCCTTAGCTATATCTTCAGGTGACGCATCGGAAGGCAGGTTTATAGTCTTGGAAACACCTGAATCACAGTACCTCTGGAATGTTGCCTGCATAAGGACATGCCATTCCGGATCTATTTCGTGCGCCGTTACATAGACCCTCTTGATTCTTTCCGGAAGGTCAATATCATGAAGATTTCCAGTAAGGGCGATCTCGTGCATCAGGTCTTCGTTGTAGAGGTTGTCGTCCTTGAGCTCCTGCTCCAGGATGGGATTTATCTCCATTAACTCCTGCCCATTGAGGACATGTCTCATAAATGCAAGAGCGAATAGAGGTTCGATGGATGAGGAGCAGTTTGCGATTATGGATATTGTGCCAGTCGGTGCTATGGTCGTGGTTGTTGAATTTCTCATGAGGACATTGCTTTCCTCATAAGTTGACCCATACCATCCAGGGAAAACGGACCGTTCCTTTGCAAGGTAAGTAGATTCAAGATGGGATTCATCCTGAAGGAAACTCATCACTCTTTCACCCATTTCAAGGGCTTCACCCGAGTTGTAAGGTATGCCAAGCATAACAAGAAGATCAGCAAATCCCATGTATCCAAGTCCGATCTTTCTGGTCGTTCTTGCCATCTTTTCAATCTTATCCACAGGAAATTTGTTCGCGTCTATAACATCGTCAAGGAAGCGCGTGGAAAGGTGAATAATCTCCCTCAGATGCTCAAGGTCGAGCTTGCCATCTTTTATGAATTTACCGAGGTTTATGGATCCCAGGTTACACGGCTCGTAAGGCATAAGAGGCTGCTCGCCACATGGGTTTGTGGCCTCAATTTCAGCGATGTGCCTTACGGGATTCTTCCTGTTTATCTCATCAAGGAAAATAAGCCCTGGATCAGCGGTCTGCCAGGCTTTGTTGATAATTGTTTCCCACATTGTCCTTGCCTTTATCCTGTTCACAATCTTGCCGCTCCTGGGGCTCTTGAGTTCCACGTACCCGTCTGAATCAAGTTTTTCGAAGAATTCATCTGTCATGCCAACAGATATGTTGAAATTGCTCAGGATTGTATTTTCCGCATCCTTGCTGAGTATGAAATCCATTATGTTGGGATGATCATATCTCATTATGCCCATATTGGCGCCCCTTCTCTTTCCACCCTGCTTTATGACGTCAGTGGTAGTGTCAAAGATCTTCATGAAGGATACTGGACCAGAGGCTACACCCTTTGTTGATCCAACTATATCGTCCCGCTCCCTCAACCTCGAGAACGAGAAGCCAGTTCCACCACCTGACTTGTGTATCATAGCCTGGTACTTCAGGGCGTCAAATATTTCCTCTATGGAGTCTCCCACTGGAAGGACAAAACATGCTGAAAGCTGCCCCAATCTGGCACCAGCATTCATAAGCGTCGGTGAATTTGGAATAAACTCCAGCCTGGTCATCATATCATAGAATTTTGCAATCACATCTGGAGCAGAAGTCGGTTTAGTGTAAACAAAGTTCATGAATTCCTCGAATGTCCCCTTCAGTTCACCTTCCCTGGAAAGGTTAAGGAATGCTCTGTCCAGTACCTCCATCTGCGTATTTGAGAGAGCCCCTATCATCTTACCCTTTTCTGGCAACTTTCCAGTTTTCTGGAAAGTGCGATAATCATAGAGTAACTCTACGATTCCAATGTGGGATGCAACTCTGTTGAACATTCCACTGGGAGTCTCTATAATCTTTCCTTCTTCATCCTTTATGAGGTATCTTGCCTCGAGAGTTTTGATGGCGTTTATAGAAAGCTTCAGGTCGTCTTTTACACCTATTCTCTCCTTCTCGTCCCTTATTGTTCTCCTCTTCTCTCTGTACAGGATGTATGCTTTCGCTACTTCCGAGTATGAAGTTTCATTTCCCGTTGAACTCATCAGAACTCTTTCAACTCGGTCCTGTATCTGCTCAACTGTAGGTCGGTCAGTTTCTTTTAGAACTTCTGAAACTACCTTATCCGCTATTGCGTCTGCTTCCTTCATAGAACCGGTTTTAACGCTAAGCATTGCTTTGTAAATTGCCCTTGTAATTTTCGTCTTGTCGAATGCTGCCTCAGAGCCGTCTCTTTTAATTATATATCCAATTGTGTTTTCCTTTTGCCTGTTCATCAGGAACCATCTCATTAAGCGCAATCCACCCGGTGCTTGACAGGAATACAATAATACGAATTATTGAAACCTGACCTGGTACCAGATCTGGTCGCTAAACCATACTAATTCTTCTAATTATTTAAATATTGGCTTCAAGCTAGAGATACAAAACGCCCGTATTAACCTTGGGATGATTGTTCCCGAACGTTGAATTATGGGACTCCACCGGAGTATGAAAAAATCTCCTACCTAATTATTAGAGATACAATCAACGATGAGACATAATACGTGAAGCATGCACTTCAAGATATTAGGCTGTTCGGGCAGAACACACTTAAATTCCGCCAATGGATTCCCACTCATGAAAATTGTTGAATGTGTTCCCAACTTCAGTGAAGGAAGAAACCGAGATGTTGTTGACAGGATTGTTACCGCTATATCTTCAGTTGACAAGGTAAATATCCTGGATGTTGAGATGGACGAAAACCACAACAGGTCTGTAGTATCATTCTCCGCACCTTACGATACAGTAATTGAGGCGGCATTCAAAGGAATTGAGGCTGCATCGAAACTCATTGACATGAGGAAACATTCAGGAGAGCATCCGAGATTCGGTTCCGCAGATGTAATACCCTTCGTACCCATCGAGGGGGTAACACTGAAGGAGTGCGTTGAACTTTCGTGGAAACTTGCAGAACGTGTTGGCAATGAGTTGTCCATACCCGTTTATCTTTACGGGGAATCAGCAAAGAACCCCGATAGGCACAATCTTGAGGATATAAGGAATAAGAGCTTCCAGTTTGAGGAATTGAGGCATTCCATTGGTGAGCCAAGATGGAAACCTGATTTCGGGCCAGCCCAGATCGGAAACGCCGGTGCCTCCATCATAGGAGCGCGGAATTACCTCATAGCATACAATGTAAATCTGAACACGCAGGATATCAATGTCGGAAAGAAAATTGCAAAGGCACTTCGTGCCAAGGATGGTGGATTTACCTATGTCAAATCGCTTGCTTTCTATCTGGAAGATAAGAAACAGGTACAGATTTCAATGAATCTTACTAATTTCAGGATGACACCCATTCACAGGGCGTTTGAGCTCGTGAAGCTTGAAGCTTCCAGATATGGAATCTCCGTTGTTGAGTCAGAAATTGTTGGCCTCGTACCGCTTGAAGCCCTTGTTGAATCGTCAAGATTCTATCTTCAACTCAACAGATTCAGCACCGACCAGGTACTTGAGAAGAAACTTATGAGGTGAAAAACTTGGAAAGCATGGACAGTTTCATTGAAAGACTTGCATCGCCGACACCCGTGCCAGGAGGAGGAGCCGCCAGCGCTTCAGTGGCTGTTATTGCGGCTTCCCTCAATTCCATGGTCTCAGGCATAACTGAAGGGAAAAAGTCCTATTCCCGGTTCCGTGAACAGATGGCGCTGATAAAACAGAGGTCTGGAGAGAACATATCTGAATTGAGAAAGTTGATGGAGGATGACGAAAGTGCTTTCAAACTTATAGTTGACACATGGAAGCTTCCAAAGGAAAATGAGGACCAGCAGAAAAGAAGAAATGACGCCTTGATCGAAGCTTCCAAAGAGGCTATAGCAGTCCCATGGAAAATTGCAGCTATTTCATTTCAGATACTTCGTGACGCTCTTTACCTTGCCAGACATGGCTTAAAAAGTGCCATAACGGACTCGCAGTGCTCGGCTGAATTTGCCATAGCCGCAATAAGAGGAGTACTTCAGAATGTTGCGATCAACCTTCAGAATATGGGTAAGGATTTCAGGGAGAGTGAGGAGATAAAGATGAAGCTTTTTCTGGATGATGCCCAGTCAACATACGCAGAGGTTACAGATACTGTAAGAAAATATATGACAGGGGTGAACTAAAGTGCCCGATACTCCGTTGCCAGACCTGGAACTGATCAGAGAGGCGCAGCATTACCTGGAAGGGAAGATTAACAGAACTGAGCTGAGAAAGAGCACCACGCTGAGCAGGATGTTTGGCTGTGAGCTCTACCTCAAGATGGAAAACCATCAGAAAACTGGTTCTTTCAAGAGCAGAGGAGCGATTTTCAGAATGTCAAAACTGACACCTGATGAGAGACGATCCGGGGTTATAACTGCCAGTTCCGGGAATCATGCCCAGGGGGTTGCATATGCGGCCATGATCAACGGCGTTAAGGCGAAAATAGTGATGCCGGAATATTCCGTACCCGCGAAGGTGAACGCAGTGACCGATTATGGCGCCGAGGTTGTTCTTTGGGGATCTGACTATAGCGATGCAAGGGAGAAGGCCGAGGAATTGAGGAAAGAGGAGAAAAGAACCTTCATTGAAGCATTCAACTGCCCATACATAATCTCCGGACAGGGAACCGTTGGGCTTGAAATATTTGAAGACCTGCCTGACGCTGACCTGGTTATAGTTCCCGTGGGTGGAGGCGGATTGATGTCAGGTGTCGCCACAGCACTGAAGTCACTGAATCCATCCATAAGGATGATAGGTGTTGAATCTGAGCTCTCTGATTCCATGAAGAAATCAATTGAGGCAGGAAGGATAATACCCCATACAAGCGGTGAAAGCATTGCAGACGGGATATCGGTTAAATATCCTGGTCAGCTGACTCTTGAGATATGTTCAAAATACCTCGATGACATAGTTACAGTGAGTGACGAAAGCATTGCCCTTGCAATCTACAAACTGCTGGAGCGAAACAAAACACTTGTTGAACCTTCAGGTGCTGCCGGCATAGCGGCCCTGATGGAAGGAAAAATAGATGTCAGGGGGAAAAAAGTTGTTGTAGTTCTTTCTGGAGGAAACATAAATTTCCTCTTGCTATCCAAGATCATTTTCAAGTCCATGGAGCTTGAATCCAAACTTGTCAGGCTTGAGTTCAAGATACCTGACAGGCCAGGCACTTTGAAGAAGATATCAACAATAATCTCAGAATGCGGGGGGAATGTTTTCCATGCTGAGGTGGACAACCTTTCAGAAGACACTCCGGTCGGATTTCAGACAATTACATTCTCAGTTAATGTGAGAAATCAGGATCATCTGAAGACAATGCTTGATAAGATTGCGAATCTGGGTTTCAAGTATAAGGTTCTGAAATGATCATCTGATTATTCTGAAATCTGGATATTCTTCTTCATCAGTGATCTCTGACTCTGCACTATGTACCCTGACAGAACCTGATAGCTTCCCTGCAGCCTCAATACACCTCATCACTGCGGTATCCTCACCCTGAAGATCTGCCTCTACAGTTCCGTTATCCATATTTTTCACCCAGCCTCTGATTCCCTTGTGAGTGGCAAGTTTAGCAAACCGTTTCCTGAAACCGACACCCTGCACCTCTCCCCTGAATATTACGTGTATGGTTTTCATCTTTCTCAGTTCTTGCTTATTATTGTTATAACGTCCTGATCGAAGAGTTCATAGTTCAGACCAACCCTCAGTTCCGACTGTTTCCTTGCAGGTCCGCTGATGATTGCATATCTGAAAGATGAAAGCATCTCCCTGCTTATTTTCCTTACAACTTCCCTCACAATGGTTCCCTTGTGAAGCACCATTGGCCTTTCAAAGTCAATTTCACCGGATTTTTCCCTGAGGTAAACCCGTATTAGTTCCAGATCCTCGTAAATCATCTCCTTAAGATCCTCTATACCTGTTCCAGACGATGCGGAAACCTTTGCGGTCTTGCCTAATCTGGTAACATATTCGATATCCTCCACAGTGTGGGGGAGATCTATTTTGTTGATTACGAAAATACCCTTGGCATAGATTATATTCCCCCTCAGGAAATCAATAAGATCGTCTGCGTCAATGTATTCCCTTATGTAGAGATCACAGTTTGTTATTCTGAATTCTCCCAGTATGTCCTTAATCTGAGCCTCATCAACCTCTATGTTTCTGGGCTTCTGAATCCTTATTCCACCGGTGTTGTTCTTGTGAATGCCTATGTTTCGCTTTCTCCTGTTCAACACTATTCCTGCTCTGTGCAGTTCAAAAATGATCCTCTCGATGCCCTTGGCCTTCACATCTGTCACAATCAGCACAAGGTCAGCGTTCCTGACCATGCTCAGGACCTCCCTGCCTCTCCCTGATCCTTTGCTCGCATTCTCAATTATTCCCGGCAAATCGAGGATCTGTATCTGTGCTCCCTTATAGTTCAGGGTTCCAGGTATGGCCTTAAGAGTGGTGAAGGCAAAATTCCCGATTTCACTGGTCTGGTCGGTAAGGGCATTGAGAATACTGCTCTTTCCAACATTGGGGTAACCAACCAGAGCAACAGTTGCATCACCGCTTTTGGGAATTGAAAATCCCTCGCCCCCGCCACCTTTCTTCTGTGACAGGAGGTCTCCCTCCAGCCTGGAGAGTTTTGCCTTTAGGATGCCTATGTGCTTCTGTGTCGCCTTATTGTATTCTGTTTTTTTGAGTTCCTCCTCTATCTCCTTGATTCTCTCCTGAATGGTGGGCATCTTTCATGGCGTATTAACTGAGTGAATAAAAACACCTATCCTGTAAAATACATTGTCAGGTTCTTCCGATTCGATAGAGTGAAAGTGTTTCAAAGGGGAAAGATACTGAACTGACTTTTTCGAATGAAAGCCTGCTGAACTCCTGAATAAGGCTGTCAATTTCTGTGAATGAGGAGAGAACAAGGAATACATTTCCGCCAGATCGGAGGTGATCTGTAACCTTATGAAGAAATGGCCTGATCACCAGAAATCCATCTGAGCCACCGTCCCACTGTTCGCTTCCCTGGAAATTATCCTCCGTCGGGAGATATGGAGGGTTGAACATTATGGTGTCAAAGCTTTCAGGCACCACTGCAAAGAGGTCACTCTGTCTGAACATAGCCCCGCACCTGTTCATGCTGGCATTTGATTTTGCACACTCCACAGCATGAGGGTTTATATCCACTCCCAGAACGTCAAATCCCTTCAGGGAGAAATATATGGAGATAATTCCGGAGCCAGTACCCATCTCCAGAATGGTCCCATGAGGTTGGGCATGTTTCATTACCAGAAAGGTGTCGTCGGAGGGGTCATATACTCCTCTGCATGGCTCCATAAAAACTTCCACACCCCCTATGTTATAATTCCTCAACCCTTCCGGATGAGTTAAGCATTAATAACCTGACCTTATTATGTTCACTCCGAAACCCTTCATGGATTTCAAAGGGTAGTTTGTATTGAATGAGACGGAAACCGCAAGAAACATAATAATAACGGAAAAAGCGGATGCGGCGAGAAGGATCGCATACATCCTTTCAGAAGGGACCTCCAAACAGAAACGGACAAAGGGGCTGAATTTTATCGAGTATGGAGAGAAATCTGAGCATACATATGTCATTCCCCTCAGCGGACACATCATCGAGATTGACTTTCCTTCCGAATTTAAGGACTGGAAGGGTTCGGATCTTCAGGAACTTACATTTTCAAAGATAATAAAGAGGGTGAAGAACAGGAGCGCATTCAACTCCCTGGTCTCGCTTTCAGGATTTTCTGAACGCATAATAGTTGCAACTGACTTTGACAGGGAGGGAGAATTAATTGGTGTTGAAGCGCTTGACATAATCAGAGAGAATGTTCTCAATAAAACCAGGAAGAAACCTGAAATTCTCAGGGCAAGATTCAGCTCTCTGACAGGGGAGGATGTCCGAAACGCTTTTTCTACGCCATCCGGAATAGATGTAAACCTTGCAGACTCTGCCTCTGCAAGGGAGGAGATCGACCTGATCTGGGGTGCAGCTCTGACCAGGTTCTTCTCACTGGCATCCAAGAGGCTTGGTAAGAATTTTCTAAGCGTGGGAAGAGTTCAGACCCCAACTCTTGCCATAGTGGTTAGGAGGGAGAATGAAATTCAGGAATTCAAACCGGTTCCATACTGGAAAATAAATATAACGTTCAACAAGGGAAAAGATTTTGTCGCTGGCTACAAAGAAGACCAGATCTGGGATAAGGGCAAAGCAGACGAAATATTTTCCTCTGTGAATGGAAAAGATGGAAAGGTGAAATCATTTGAGAGGAAGGAAGAGCCAATACCTAAACCCATACCATTCAACACCACTGAATTTCTCAGGGAGGCTTCAAGAATAGGTATTCATCCTGCGAAGGCAATGAAGATCGCTGAATCCCTTTACACCAGAGGTTACATAAGCTACCCGAGAACAGATAACACGGTCTACCAGAGGTCAATATACCTCAAGGGAGTCCTGGAAAAACTTCTTTCCACCCAGTTCAAGGCGGATGTGGAAAAGGTGATCAGCCAGGAGACAATCAGGCCTTCAAGAGGGCGCACTGAAACTACAGATCACCCACCAATTTACCCTGTGTCCGCAGCTAAAGACGGAACCCTGAAGGGTGATTTTCTCAAAGTGTACGAACTGGTCGTTCGAAGATTTCTCGCTACCCTTTACAGGCCAGGCAGGAGGGAGATCGCTACCGCCCTGATTGATGTGAATGGAAACGACTTCATTGCACCAGGTCTAAGGGTGCTAGATCCAGGCTGGCTTGAATTATATCCGTATAGAAATGTCAACGAAGTGAACATCCCTGAAATGAAGGAAAGGGATTCCCTGAAAGGCAGAAAGTGGGACCTTCTCACTGAAGAGACCAAACCTCCCAGGAGATTTGACCTTGCATCCCTGATCAAAAGGATGGAGGAGCTCAAACTGGGAACCAAGAGCACCAGGCATGACATCATCGGGAAACTCCAGGAACGTGGCTATATAGAGGGGAATCCTGTCAGGCCCACCGAGCTGGGAAAGGGGTTGATCGATGCACTCCTCAAGGTTAAATCAGGAATAACCGAACCGGATATGACTGCTAAACTGGAGGAAGACATGGACGAGATTGCCGCAAGCAGGATGCAGAAGGATCAGGTCGTAAGGATTTCAAGGGAAATGCTTTCCTCTGTACTGATAGAGTTCAAGGACAGGGAGACAGAGATAGGAGAAACAATCCAAAGCGCCCTCAAAAGGGGAACGGCTGTCGGGAAATGCCCTGAACATGGCACTGATATCCTGATGATCAGATATCGCGATTCCGGAAGACTCAAGTGTGCGACAGAAGGTTGCAGGATAGATTTTCCCATAAAACTTGTAGGCTTGCCTCAGATAATGGATACCAGGTGTGAGAAATGCGGCCTCCCTATGGTAAAGATAATAAGAAGAGGGCAGTCCCCAGAAACCAGATGCATCGATCCCAAGTGCGAATACAACCAGTCAAGAGATACCATTGGCACATGCCCGAAGGATGGCGGAAATCTGATCGTCAGGCAATCCAGATTTGGAAAAAGATTCATAGGTTGTGCCAATTATCCGGAATGTAATCAGACATATCCACTGCCTCAGATGGGCTACCTTCGTTCAACGGGGGACAAATGCCCGGAGTGCGGATCCCCCATACTCAGCGCAACTAGAGGAAAAGGCGTGTGGAAGTTCTGCCCCAAAATGGACTGTGGATTCAACCACAGAAAGGTAAAGAAAAATGAGTCAAAGAATAAACACGCTTCCTGAGATACTCCTCATTTCAACGTTCGTGTTTGCTTCCCTCCTGGCCATCTTCATATCTGAAACGATAACATCAATTCCAAGTGGCCCCCCTAGCCCATCCCCGACGAGTGGATTCGGATATATAATCTACTATCTTATTGCAGCCGTTGTCTTCTCCATTGCCATAATATATATTGGAAGGAGAAGAGGAGCCAATGTTATCAGATATTTCTTCATCGCTGTTTCCGCTTTCGTTGTCTACTACGTTTTCAGCATTCTGGGGCTTTATATAGCGGATACGCTGCTCCAGTACTACATAATATCCATAGCACCTGCTGTATTGCTGGCCTTTCTGATGATAAAATATCAGAGGTGGTATATCACCAACATTGTTGGATTCATAATGACTGCCGGTGTTGCCTCCATATGGGCGGAGGTAATAGGTGTCTGGGCTTCTGTGGTCTTTCTGGCTGTATTTGCCCTTTATGACTATATATCGGTCTACAGGACAAAACACATGATCAGCCTTGCAAAAATTTCTGTGGAACAGAGACTTCCCATGCTTTTTGTTTATCCAACAAGAAAGGGGGCGTCTGCAGATAATCTAACTTTTGAACCCAGAGAGACGGGGAGCAGGGGTGATGTGATTGCCCTTGGATTTGGTGACACAGTTTTCCCCGCAATAATGGTTGTCTCATCGGCTCTTTTCCAGCCTTCTCGCCCTTTGCTCTTCATCGGACTTCCCATAATTGGAGCTGCCATAGGAATGATCATACTCTTCTTCGGCATCTCCTCAAGGCCTGCTCCGGGCCTGCCGCTGATCAATTCCGGCGCCATCGGGGGATTTCTTCTTGCCTTTGCAATTATGACGATTCACTGATCAGTGAAGGAATACCCTTGTGGACGTGAAGAGCATGGTTATGCCGAGTTCCTGGGCCTTTTCGATAACTTCCTGGTCTCTTATTGACCCCCCAGGTTGTATGATGTGGGAGACGCCTGCCTGACCTGCGATTTCTACATTATCATAGAAGGGAAAAAAGGCGTCCGATGCGAGGACAGCGTTCCTGCTTTTGTCCCCTGCCCTTTCCAGGGCAATCCTCATGGCACCGACCCTTGATGTCTGGCCTGCACCTATTCCTAAGGTCTGCCCGTGTGAGGCAATCACGATCGCGTTGCTTCTGCAGTGGGCTACGACCTTCCATGCAAATTCCAGATCCTTGAGGGTTTCAGCATCCGGGTAATCTCCGGATTTCAGTTCCAGCGGTCCATGGCTGGAATTAAGTCTTTCCTGTGCGAGCAGTCCATTTGATATGGAACGGATTCTCAGGGACTCATCATGTGACATTCTCACCTGGAGGACCCTGAGGTTCTTCTTCTTTTTCAGCATTTCCAGTGCTTCCTGGGAGTATGAAGGCGCAATTATTACCTCAACGAACAATTTTGAGAATTCCCTGAAACATTCTGCGTCGAACTCGCCATTCAGTGCTATTACAGATCCGTAAGCTGACTCGGAATCTGCATCGATTGCCTTCCTGAGGGCTTCATGAAGGGATGGGGCGGAGGCTACACCGCATGGGGTATTATGTTTTATCACAACTGCAGTGGGTTCCTGAAACTCCAGTACTGTTTCGTATGCAGAATCTGAATCCATAAGATTGTTGTAGGAAAGCTCCTTGCCCTGTATTATGGTGGCATTTGCTATACCCATGCTTGTTCCATCTGAAAATATGAAGCCTCTCTGCTGGGGGTTCTCTCCATACCTAAGTTCCTTACCTTCAAACCCGATCTTAAAGAGAGTTTTTGGTACGGAGTTGTAAAAGGTTTCATAGAGCTTCTGGTAAATCTCAATATCATAAATGGCCATGCGCCTGAAAGCCTTCAGGGCAAGCCTCTTTCTTGACTCCATTGACACCTGTCCCGTCTGATTCAGTTCCTCGGAGATGCCAATGTAATCCGATGGGTCTGAGGCGATAATGACCTCTGAAAAATTCTTGGCTGCAGCCCTGATTAATGAAACCCCGCCAATGTCGATATTTTCCACCATTTCCTCGACATTCCCGGAAGCTGCCTTTTCATGGAAAGGATAGAGATTGCATATGACGAGATGAAACCGAGGGAATCCCTTCTCCTGGAGCTCCTTGGAACTCTGTTCATCTGACTGGGCAAGTATTCCTGCAAATATGGCTGGGTGGAGAGTCTTAACTCTTCCGCCGAGAAGAGCGTCAAATCCGGTCAGAGTTGAGGTGTTCATGGCATCTATTCCATGATCGACCAGATATTTTTGTGTTGAACCCGTTGCGTAGATCTTTTCAACCTTTGGCAATATTCCTGTGATAAAGGGAGCAAGTCCATTCTTATCAGTAACGCTTACAAGAATGTTCATTGAAGTGGTATGCCCATCTTTATTAAATCAATTTTCAGAATACCCATGCAATGAGACCGTTTTGTGTAAAAAATTATCGGCAGTAATTATTCTGGCTTTTCAGTAATTCTGGCTGGATGATACAAAACATTTATGATTGATTTTAAATCCCCAACAACAAGAGGAAAATAATGGAAAGAAATATCGCGGTTGAAAAAATCACACAGACACCGACAGCAAAGAGAGAAGTTGAGATTGTGGAAAGAAAGGGCATAGGACATCCGGACAGTGTTTCGGATGGAGTTGCTGAGTCTGTCAGCAGAGCTCTCAGCAAATATTACCTGAAAGAATATAACAAGATTCTGCACCACAACACTGATCAGGTTGAGATAGTCGGAGGACAGTCGGCGCCGAAGTTCGGAGGAGGGCTTGTACTGGAACCTACATATATTCTGCTCAGCGGAAGGGCTACCACAAAGGTTGGCAACGACAGGATCCCATTCAAGTCAATTGCAATCAAGGCCACCAGGGATTACCTCAGCCAGAATTTCCCGCACCTTGATCTTGATGCAGACACCATGATAGACTGCAGGATCGGGCATGGTTCCGTCGACCTCACAGAGTTATATGATACCTCAAAGCTCAGATCCAATGACACCTCATTCGGAGTTGGCTTTGCGCCATTCACGGATACAGAAAGACTTGTTTATGAGACTGAGCGCTACATAAACGGAAAGGAACTGAAGTCAAAACTCCCAGCAATCGGCTATGATATCAAAGTGATGGGGTTCAGGAGCAAAGACAAGATCAACCTCACAATTGCAGCAGCATATGTAGACAAATTTGTAAAGACAGACCCGGAGTATTTTTCTGTAAAGGAGGAACTCAGGGAACTTGTCCAGAAGAACGCCCATAAGGTTACTGACAAAGAAGTGAAGATATTCATTAACACTGCAGATGAAGAGGAAGGAAAAGGAACTGGGCATTACCTCACTGTCACAGGTCTTTCCATGGAGAATGGAGATGATGGATCAGTGGGAAGAGGAAACAGGGTAACCGGCCTTATAACACCCTACAGGCCAATGAGTATGGAAGCGGCTGCCGGAAAGAATCCTGTCACTCATGTGGGTAAACTTTACAATGTTCTTTCAAACCAGATTGCTCACGACATTGTCAAAGAACACCAGGGTGATGTTGAGGAAGTTCATGTCAGGATCGTATCCCAGATAGGTAGAAGGATTGATGACCCACATGTTGCCAGCATTCAGGTCATGTATGCAGACAATGTTGACCCTTCAAAGCTCCAGAATAACATAAGAAACCTCGCTGAGGAGAGAGTCAAGAATGTTCACAGCCTGACAAATATGTTTGTAGAAGGAAAGGTATCGGTTTTCTGAACCCCTTTCTGCTTTTCCTTACATTTTTTGAACACATATTCTTAATGCATTTGAATAAAATTGTCAGAGATCACTTTTCTTTATTCCTGCTGTTTTAAATGATCTTCCACATAGTAAATGCATCAGAGGCATCGCTGTAATATCCCTTTATTCTTGAGGTTATAACAAATCCAAAATTTCTGTAAAAGGTTATGGCATTTTCATTGTCTATCTTCACTTCCAGCCGAATACTGATCATATGGTTCTGAATGGCAAAATTTACAAAATGCTCCATCAGGGATCTGCCGATGCCCATTCCCCTGAGTTCATTTTTCACGGCCAGCAGAAGAATTCTTGCCTCACCCTCATGGTTTCTGGAACCTATGATGAACCCCTGAACACTGTCATTAAGGATATAGACCATGAATGCCTTTGGCCAGGCGTTGTAGAGGTCTATGATCAGATTTGATGAATAATACTCTGAGAAAGACTGCCGGGCTATCTCCATTACTTCGTACAGGTCTCCCTTCTGGAATTCCCTTATATAGCCCTGGATAAAGTGTGAGTTCACTGCCATGTTACACCAGTACCTGTTAGATTAAAAATTGTAATTAGTACTTTTCTACATACATATAGCGAAATTTCGCTTCCCTGATAGGATCATCTTGGATTTGCCCTGAACCTTCTCAACTCCCTGTTATATGAGGCAGCAATGTCTGTGAAGCTCAGTGATCCAACCACCATCCCACCCTTCCTCTTATCTGTTACAGCAATTTTACCCTCAGTGGAGCTTGTAAGAACGTTCATTGCGTCAATGAGGCTCTCGCCCACATCAATAGTCTTCACGTTCCTGATCATGTGATCCCTGACCAGTTGAGATCCTGGCTCATCCTGGCTCATTATCTCCTCCATGGAGATCATCCCCTCCAGTTTTCCATTATCCAGAACCAGTATTATCTTCGTGGGTGTTGAGGTTATGAGGGAGTAAGCCTCAGAGAGATTCATGTCAGGTGTCGCGAATGGAAATTCAGTCTTCATTGCATCCCCAACCTTTATGTTACCCATGATTGGCTTTTCATATTCCTGAATATGGGCAGGGGAGGTGGCCCTGTTAAGAACCTGGGCCCTGTATATTGAATATTTTTTCCCCGAGATGAAATATGAGGTTATGGTTGCCAGCATCAGTGGAAGGAACAGCCCGAAGCCCCCGGTCATTTCTGTTCCCATAATCAGGACAGAAATCGGCGCCTTTGATATGCCTCCGAAGAACGCAATCATGGATACTATCGTCACCTCCGCTATATTCAGGAAAGGGAAGTACTGATGGAATACGAGCCAGATTGATGCTCCAAGGAATGCACCTATGGTTAGTCCAGGAGCAAAGACTCCCCCGGAACCTCCAGAACCAATGCTCAGTGAAGTGGCCACTATCTTCAGGAAGAATACCAGTATGAGAAGATAAAGAGGAAGAAGTGAGAGATTCTGAAAGAAAATCTGCTGTATCCATCCATACCCGAGCCCAAGAATCTGAGGAACCCAGATGGCAATTATTCCTACTATCAGTGCACCAAGGGCCGGCCTCAGCATTTTTGGAAAACGCCCTAGTTTTCCAAATAAAGCCTGTACTCCATAAAACACCTTAACATAGAGAACCCCCGCCAGTCCAGCCAGTATTCCAACTAGAAGATAGAGTATGAGGGAAACCGGATGAATGAAACCGATAAAAGAGGATGATGGTATTGTAAAGAGAAAATGGTATCCGAATATTGAACCGAAGATTGAATAGCCAATTATCGACGCAATGACCGAAGGTATCAGGGCTTCTACCTCGAAATCCTGCCTGTATAGAATTTCGGTGCTAAGCAGCGCACCACCAAGAGGGGCCATGAAAATGCTGCCAATACCGGCACCGATTCCAGCTGCCATTGCTATTCTTCTGTCATGTGCTGATAAGTGCAGTGTGTCAGCCACAAAAGACCCGAATCCTGCTGCAATCTGAGCAGTTGGCCCTTCCCTTCCTGCACTTCCACCTGATCCTATGGTGAAGGCTGAGGCAACAAGTTTGATCAGCGGGATACGTCTTCTTATGTTTCCATTCTTGTTGTGGAAGGCATCTATTGCTGCGTCTGTTCCATGGCCCTCAGCCTCAGGGGCAAAATGGTACACGAGAAATCCAGAGACAAGACCCCCTATCACTGTTGATACAGGTATCAGAAATGCGTCATAGTGCCCAAGAGTGTAGCTGGCGGTTCCACCGGAGGCTCCACTCGATGGAGGCACAAATCCAGTAATTCCTGTCAGAACATACTCAGTCACCAGTCTGATTGAGAAGTAGAGTGCTATTGCACCAAGACCCGCTATAATTCCAATAAGGGTTCCAACTATAACCCACTTTGAAACCTCTTCACGATTCAAGAGGGTTCTTCCCAGGGATGCAAAACTCTCTCGGATATGACTTTGGCCCAATTAAATCCATCTGGACATTTAATCACCATAGATAAGTTTGTGCCTATATGGTGTTATTTCGGGTTTCCTTCGATCTCATTGAAAAAATTAAGGGCATCTTCACCAGGATCCCTGGATAATCTCATTTCTGGGATATACTTCTGAAAATAAGTTGCTCTTTTGTCAAGTATTACAGCGACCCCAGTATCATCTGTGCTTCTTATGAGTCTTCCCATTGCCTGCCTCAGTTTCACAACCACAGGAAAGGTAACAGAGTATTCCCACCCATTATGAAACCTGTGCTCATAATATGCCTGTAGTGCTTTCTGCTTTGCATCCGGTCTCGGATAGGGTATGCCGACAACAATTACAAGCTGAAGTTGATTCCCAGGAAAATTGATCCCCTCTGATATTCTCCCTCCCATTACTGCAAAAAGTGGTTTACTGGATCGACGAAACCTGGAGATCAGTCTCATCAGTTCCTCCTGTTTCATTCCCCTCTGCTCTATAAGGGGATCAATATCCATTTCTCTGTCCATTACAGTCTCCATCAGGCGATAGGATGTGAAAAAAACCACAGATTTCCTCCGTACTGAAGAGACGATCTCGGAAATCCTCTTGCTTATCCTATTTATGGCAGATTCATCCATTTCATCAAATTTTGTGGTTATGGAGTCATCGTAAAGAAAGAGCCTGTTCCTCTCGGGAAAGATGGATTCCTGTTTCATCAGTGGCATGTCCCTGAATCCTGTTACGTTCCTGTATACCTCAAAGGGTTCAAGGGTCCCTGACATGTGAATGCTGTAAGACTCCCTGAGAGGTTCAAGAATTTCCTGTGGTTCAAGACAGAACGACTCAACGTTCCCCTCCTGTTCCCTTGAAAGTATCTGAACGAATCTGTCCTCTGAATTGTCAGCCCATATCATCAGGCGTGCAGCTAGGTTGAGTACCATGGATCTGGGGACACGCCCCTCCTTTTCCCTGATGTCACATATGGTCTCCCCCAGGTCATACATCGCAGAGACCATTTTCTGGAAATTGTCCCTTGAAATCCTTGAACCGGCTGCAATGTAACCTGTTAGGTCATCATACCTGATCCTTGCCTCCTCCCTCTCCTTCAGGAGGTCAGTTATCATGTCAAGTATTCCATTTCTCAATGCCTCGCAGAAATCAGTGCTTCTCATCTTCTCAACAAGAAATGGATCGCCAGCATTCTTCGCCTCCTTCTCTGCCATGTTTATCTGGTTTATGCTAAGTGAGTACGATGATGTGTCCCTTGAAATATCCGGAAGATTATGGGCCTCATCAAGTATCAGCATAAGGTTCTCCCTTGATACCCCCCATCTGGAAAGAAACCTGTCTGCTATTTCCCTTTTCAGGAAATAAGCATAGGGCATCACCACAAGATCTGCCTCCGAACCGGCATGTTTCAGAGACTCATATGGACAGAATTCATGCTCCACTGCATATGAAGAGAATTCCTCTACCTTTGGCAGATTGCTAAATATGTAGGACTCAGTCTCCTTTGCCCTCACTTTCCAGTTGAAGTATCGGCATGCACCCTGGTTCCCCTCCATTACCTTCTTTTTCCTGCTGTTGCAGAATCGTGAGAGTGCATCAGAGGAAAAATCATCCTTCTCCTCAACCTCACTGTAGAGAGGACACAGATTGTGCCTCCCCTGGAAGGCAAGCGCTTTTATGTTGAACTCACCCTTCATGGCCCTGAGTTCATTTATAACCTGATCCTGCTGTGAGTTTGTCCTGGTGAGGTATACGATCTTCAGCCCCTTTTCCTTAGCGAAACTTATGGCAGAATACAGTCCAATGATTGTCTTACCAGTACCTGTGGGAGCCTCTACTGCAACAGACTTCCCCTTTTCAAGGGAAGTAGCTATAAAATTAGAAATTCTTAACTGATAATCCCTCAGAGAAAAAGATCCTGACAAACCCCTTCTCACTTCACAGTTTTGACTGGATTTGTTCCTTCCGTTCACTTATCATGGTAGGGTCCGGAATATATTTTTCAGCCTCTTCCAGTGCGTTCAGCGCCTTTTTGAAATCCTTCATTTTCTCATATATTTCAGCCTTTGCAAGATAAAGCTGATAATTTGACGGTGACAGTTCGGTGGTCCTGTCAAGGTCCCTGATGGCGTCCTCATACCTTCCCATGCTGGTGAGAAGCTCATGCCTTCTGTAGATGAAGATCTGGTCTGTGGAGTTCAACTGCACTGCCCTGTCAAAATCAGAGAGAGCGTCTTCCTTCTTTCCCATTTTCCAGAGAACATTGCCCCTGTTGTAGTAATAATCAGGTATATCGTTCTCCAATCTGATCGCACTGGAATAGGTTTTGTATGCTGCCTCCAGTTCACCTATATCATCCTGGGCGGACCCCAGTGCATTGTAATAATCAGCATGATCCGGGTAGAGCTCTATTGACTTTGAATAGTCCTTTATTGCCTGCTCAAGCATTTTCATCGAATAGTATGTGAGCCCTCTGTTGAAATAGAAATCCGGCTCGTTGGATATTAGCTTGATAGCCTTGGTGAACTCCTTTATTGCCTCAGGATATTTTTTGAGGTTGAAATATGAGATTCCCCTTTCGTTGTAATCATCAGCTTTTTCTGAATCCCCAGTGGGTTTGAACAGATCTGACATAAGTCACTGAGGACTGTGGGATATATTAATGTCACCTAGCTTAGGACGATTCAACGAACAAAATCAGAACAACCTCTCAGTGCTTGAGCTATTCAGGAGGTTTATGTATGTCTTCCATTTTTTCCTTACAATTCCTCCTATGTCGATTCCATCCCTTATGGCGTCTTCAAGGAACTTCACTGTCCTTGGATCACTGGGATAACCGGAACCGAAATCACCATATTTTTCATGAAGTTTTTCAATCTCACTGTCCCTCGCAACCTTTGCTATAATTGATGCTGCTGAAACCTCCGGAAATATTTTGTCCGCTCCATGCCTGCATATGACTTCCCTGCCTGAATCCAGGCGCATTCTTGCCTGCAACCGATCTTCCCTGACATCGAAGGCATCAACGTACACCCTGCAGTGACCTGGAGAATTGGACAGCAGTTTCATGTAAAATGTGTACTCAATTTCATTAAGGGTTGTCAGCTCCATCTGCCGGTCGATTTCATTGGGCTCTATGATTATCTTATCAAAGTGCTGAGCCGCTTTCATTATTTTCCCGGCTATTCTCTCCCTGGACGCCGGGGGAAGCATCTTTGAGTCCCTTGCTCCAGTTCCCGCCAGTTTATCCCGAGCCCCGCATACTATTGCTATAACCATTGGTCCCAGTACCGGACCTCGTCCTGCTTCATCCATTCCACATGTGTACTGGTCTGAAATTCCATTCACGAAGGGTAAATTTGAAAAGAGTTAAATTTTATCTGATGCTCCCCTCAATAATGGAAGTGTATTCTCTCCCTCCAGAATCGCTGATGAAAACCCTCCGAGACCGAATAGACAAAGACCTTCATGACTTCTTCAAGGAACAGTCCCGTGTCAGGATAGACTCTGTATGCATGGAGGTTAGAGACAGGATAAGGGATTTCACCCTGATGGGAGGGAAAAGAGTGAGGCCAATGCTGGTTATAATGGGCCATGATCTGTTCTCTCCCCCTGATGAAAGGGTCACTAGGGCTGCCATATCAATTGAATTGACACAGAGCTACCTCCTTATCCATGATGATATAATGGATCAGAGCGAAACCCGAAGAGGCAATCCATCCCTGCATGCCTCACTTAGAAAACATATTGAAAAACTTACGCCGGATGCATCGAGGATTTCCCAGAACCTTGCGATTGTTGCCGGGGATCTTGCGGATTCATTCGCACATCAGGCTCTTCTTGGATCAGGCATGGAACCGAAACTCCTCATCAGGGCAAACATGGAACTTTCCAGGATAATCGAGACAACAGGCTATGGACAGTTGATTGATATCGATTCTTCCTACAACGAGGGTTTTGCGCAGAGGGACTTACTCAGGCTGCATATCCTGAAAACTGCAAAGTATACAATCGAAGGCCCGCTTCTGATGGGTGCTATGCTTTCTCCGCACCATCCTGATCTCAAACCGCTGAGTTATTATGGAAACCTCCTCGGAACAGCATTCCAGCTTCACGACGATATCCTTGGACTTTTTGGTGACGAGCAGGAGACTGGAAAATCCATAAAAAGTGATGTCAACGAGGGAAAGAAGACCCTTCTTATACTGAAGGCAATAGAGAATTCCAGTTCTTCAGACCAGGAATTCCTGAAGAGGTCAATCAGGTCAGGGAATGTTTCTGACAGTGAATTCCAGAAGATCAGGAAAATAGTTATGGATAGCGGTTCCTATGATTACAGCCGCAGGATGATTACCAGGATGATCGGCAGATGCAAGGATTATCTTGGTGAAGTTCAGGGAGATCAGAGGATAAAGAGCTTTCTTTCGTGGTTTGCAGATTATCTAGTTGAAAGAAAAAATTAGTACCTGGGCTGGAATTTCTCATACAGAACCCTGAGGGATTCGTCATCTATGTGTGTGTAAATCTGGGTTGTTGCAACACTGGCATGTCCTAGCAGTTGCTGTATGAATCTTATATCCCCTCCGTTTCTGAGAATGCTGGTGGCAAATGTATGCCTCAATACATGCGGGGTGATCTTTCTCATGATTCCTGCCTTACTGGCAATCTTCCTTATTCGCCGTTCCACAGTGGAACTATCAAACCTGGTTCCCCTCCTGCTGATCAGGAAATGAACACTCTGATCAGATTTTATGATCCTCTCCATATAGTATGGCTTCAGCTCTGTGCTGACGTATTCCGGAATCAGAACAATTCTATCCTTATCTCCCTTTCCAGACCTTATCCTTATTATGGAGGAGTCCAGATCAACATTCTCTGTTCTAAGGTTGCAGAGTTCGCTTACACGCATTCCGGTATATACCAGCAGAAGAACAATTACCCTGTCAACAGGGTCCCCGGATGATGCCGCAATAAACCTCTTTGTCTCAGCATCACTGAGATAATTTGGCATTTTGAGCGATCTTTTCGGTACGGTCAGGTTTCTGGGGGGAGGTATTGAGAGAGAGGAAAAAAAGTGTTTCAACGCCTTGATTGCCAGATACTGGGAGGACTTTGAGTATTTCCTGTCTACTACCAAATGGGTTTTGAACCGCTCTATGTCCTCGGTACCTATAGACTCAGGAGGTTTTGATAGAAACTTTAGTAGAATCCCTGCCATAAAGGAATATTCCTTGACAGTGTTAGGGCTCTTTCTTTCATTTATCATCAGTGTTCTGAATTTCTTGAGGGCAGTTTGGCTGTCCAAGGCTTACAATCATTATCACTCCCAATATAACTATTTCCCCCATCACTCAACCCCCTGACCACAACAACTGTTTTTAACCGGAGATTATTATTCTTCTTTAATGAAGGCTATAGTTGTTGGCCCCGAGTTTGGAAACAAAAATGCGAAGCTCACTGAAGTAAAGGTACCAGAAGGTACTGGGGGAATGATTAGAGTCAGTATTAAGCTGGCTGGAATGAATCCGCTTGATTACAACCTGATAAATGGCAAGATTCTTTACAATCTTAGCCCGATACCGCATATTCCGGGGTCGGAGGCCATTGGTACAGCATTGACTGACGGCAAAACAATTCGGAAAGGGGATAGGGTAGTAATTTATAACAGGAAGTACGACGGAACCTGTAAATTCTGCAGGAGCGGAAGGGAGGAGATGTGTGTCAACGGTGGTATTCACGGTGTCCTGGACCAGGGGTATTATGCCCAGGAGGCATTGGTAGATGAGAAGAATCTTTTTCCTATCCCTGACGGAATATCTGACGAACTTGCGGTGTCCCTTCCAATTGGAGGATTGACAGCCCTGCATGCGCTACGAAGATCAGAGGCTGCAAAGGGAGAGAATCTCTTAATCTTTGGAGGTTCAGGCAATACCGGTATATTTGCATCGCAGATAGGTAGATCCCTTGGGATGAATGTTTCAGTGGTTTCAAGGAAAGACTGGATGAAGGATTACGGTGCCACAACCATATTCAGGTCAGGGGAAATCGATGAAAAATACAGGGCTGATGTGGTGATAAACTCCATCGGTGCCCAGTTCTGGAGTGAATCTCTGAGGCACCTTGACAGGGGAGGGCGAATAGTTACCTTCGGGGTCCTCACCGGCAGGGAATCCAGCCTTGACATTGGGAAAATATATACCGAAGAACAGAAGATAGTTGGTTCCACCGGGGGAACAAGAGACGAATTTCAGGAGATTCTGAAGCTTGCTGCCAACCAATCATTCAGGGTAAAAGTTCACAGGACATTCGACCTGGATCACTTTCAGGAAGCCCTGATCGAGTATGAGAAGGCAAGAGACGGAAGGATCCTTATCAGGGTCTCATGATTGAGGAGAGAGCCCCTATTCTCTCTCCAATATTCCCGCTGAAAATATAGGATGCTGAAACAAGTACATCTGCTCCAGCTTCTGCAGACAATTTTCCGGTCTCAGCGTTTATACCTCCATCCACCTCTATTTTTGTCTGAAGATTGTTATTATCAATAAACTTCCTGACTTCCCTGATCTTGGGAAGTGTGTCTCTTATGAAAGACTGACCAGAGAAACCTGGATGCACCGACATGATAAGAACAGTATCGGATTCCTCTATCCATTTAAGAACTCTATCAACCGGGGTTTCAGGGTTGAGAGCAATTCCAAACAGAGCCCCGTTATCCCGGATAGTTTTAATTGTACTCCTGATGTCTACAAGAACCTCCGAATGAATGAATAACAGATCAGAACCAGACTTTATAAATTTCTCAGCATATTTGTCCGGACGTTCGATCATGAGGTGTGCTTCAAGCCTCTCTTCTGTGCATCTCCTTACGGCAGATACGAGATCCGGACCCATGGTCAGGTTTGGGACGAAATGCCCGTCCATTACATCAAGGTGATAAGAATATGCACCGGCTTTATCGCACTCCTTGATCTGAGTTCCAAGTACTTCAAGTTTTGACGATATTATGGATGGGGATACTAACATCATTTTGTTATGATGACCATATGCATAATTTTAATGTATGATGCGGCAGGGAATGCTATGGTCTTATAGTATAAACATCAATGGTAGAATGCTGGATTCAACATGTGGAAATATATCTTCAAATTCCTTCAGTAGATTGATCTAATTCCCTATGATATGCGATAAGCAGTTAAAGGCAGAAATCACTGAAGAATCTTTACCCACCTATTATGATTTTCTGATAAAATTGAAATTTATGAAACTCCTATTTCCAGAAAAAAGATATCCTAACCCGCTGAAATCATCTTAGAATTATTACTGTATAGCAACGAACAGACGCTGTTCTGCAGGAACTCACACAATTGGAATTAAATGGTTGACGTGCCTTGGACATTCTTTGAAATAGATACATCAAGATACGAAATCATTGCTTGGAACCACAGGGAAAACCCATGATGAAGAGAGATGGGCGTATTCTAGCTGGAGTAATAAGGGACTTTTTTCTGATTATTCCCACTTCGTCTGGACATAGGTTCTTGAACTTGGTTAAGCATAAAATTCACAATCATAAAGAATGAACAAATCCATGGTTCATAACTCTTAAATACCAATAATTCAGACCCCTATATTAACAAAATAAAATTTAGATGACATCCACATATAAATCATCTGAAGAAAATAATGCTGTTTGAGCGATATTATCACTAAAATTAATCAATCATGTATTGTCATAAATATAATATGTTCATATAAATATATAAAAATAGAGAAAAGATTCACCCGGAATATATATCAATGCTTCATCTAATTGTTCTTATATCACAATCAACTTATTTTATTGACCGGATAATGAAAGAGATGGAGAAAGTCCTGATAGAGGGATCAGAAGGCATTACATTTGATAGCGGAGATCTCATTCTTGATTCAAATCTCTGGAAACTTGAAACAAATGTGGAGATGGAGGGGAAAAGTGGAATAAGGCACATCATACAATATTATGGAGAATCCGAGAAAGGGTCAAATTTCATTATGATCGGTGCGGATTGCTCATATCCTTCAATGCTCAAGGCGATAGGAACATTGCATGTTTTAAGGATGGATCTGGGCTCCGGTCTTGCCTTTGTATTGTGTCAGGATTTTGGTGGTCTCTGGAAAATCAACCTTGATCTTTCAAAAACGGATGTGAGAATAGTCAGAGGAATAAAGTTTTCTGGTCCTCCCATGATTGCAATGGAAAGGGGTGGAACCTCAATATCAAAAAAGGAATATTTGAACAACCCTGGTCAGAAGTCTAAGAGAGATCGAACGGCAATTATGGCTGAAATAATGCAACTCCTTAGCCAGGACAGTAGAGGAATTACCAGTATTATCTATCACTGCAACCTAAATTACAGGAGTGCCACAAAGGTCCTTGATGAATTGATTGCTAAGAAATATGTGGAGATGAGAAAGGACCATGAGCTGAAGGCTTCCTATGAGATTACAAGTGAAGGAATGGATGCCTTAAAGATGATAAGAAGATTCTATGATATCACATGAATTATATCCTTTTTTCTGTCCCTTCTGCTGTTCTCATGTCTTCTGTCATAGTTTATTTTTTACTTAGTAAGGAATCTATATCTTTCATTGAGAGGATAAGATTGGAGAAGTATCGAAAGGCGCATTTTATATCTCTTCAGCTTATAAGGGAGATTATTGTTTTCTTTGGTTCCAGTAAGACCAGTCGAGAAACCGATAGAGCTATTCAGACCATGTTTGATATTGGGAAACTCAAGGAAAACGAGATCAGTCAGATCGACTTGAGCGCGATTCCGGAGATATCACTACTGTACAAGCGGATTGAGGAAATCAGAAGGATGGATCACGAGAGCGGTGTGGCAGAGACTCTTCTGAAGTTGCTTATATCTTTTATATTGATATTTGGTGTGGTGATTGCCATAACACAGTATTCTCTTTATGCTTTGGGTATTTTTTACCCAAGCAAGTTCAATGTCGCTGGTATTGGCCAATTGATGATCGGTGCTGCAATTGTATTCTCAGCATCTGCCATTTTCATCTGCCTTGAAGTTTTCCGAAGAGCTGATCTTATGGTCAGGGTGAAAGAGGACGATATTTCTTCTTCTGGAACCTAGGAGTAGCTCAGTGAACCATAATTGAAGATTTCTTCTGATGGATATATCATTGATTCATATCTCCCGTACATAGGGGTTAATTAACACAGGCAGGGTTTAGTTCTGTGAAGTCGAGAGTCTTGGCAATATGCCTAGTTATGGTCTTCTCCATTTTTTCTGGTTCCCTGGCATATTCCGGATTCTCAGGTACTGCAACCACGAACGTATCGGCGACAGCTAACTTCATAGGGATATCTGAGGGAATTTGCTTTGTATCTTACTGGTCAGATAACACTGCTATAGCTGTACAGGGCCATTCATACCCAGGAAATAGTTGCGGATTCACGGAGTTCTGTCCACCCTTGAACATCGTAAAAAGCTCCACTTCATATACCGGAGTTCTTGAAGACTACCTTAACATATCCAACCTAGCCCCTGGAAATGCTGTCCTTTTTGAGATAAACCTTCATAATCCCAACAACCTTGGCTGCCTGATCCAGAGTGTTTCACTTGGAAATTTCAGCGCCCAGGGGCTTGTTATGGAGAATGAAAGCATTGAAAATAATCTCGGTTATGTGTTCTCAATTGTAAATTCCACCTTGGAACAGACAAACCGGGCAGGAGGATTCTACGGATTCGCTGTGGAGAACAGTATGGTTATAAGCCCAGGTTCTACGCTTCCAGTCTGGTTTTACCTGATCCTTTCCAGATTTTCAGGCAATGACTATCAGGAGGCCCACTTCACCCTCCCAATAGTGATCACCATCTCGGAAAACCAATTTTCATGAAATCGCAAAAGAAAAAAATTGATCATAACTTCAGAAATGATATTAATTGTTGACCCTGATATCTTTGAGGAACTAAATGAATAAGAGAAACAAAATTATCATATTTACCCTTCTTGCTGCTGCGCTTATGTCCGTTTCTCTTGTTGTTATTATTCAATTGCCACCCAGAGAGGTGAAGGAGGCGTATGGTTCCTATTCCTTGGAGCCTAAAATAGACCTTGTTGACAAACTCAAGCAGAACCCGCTTTATGGAAACAATTCTGAGCTCATTAACCCATCCGTAATATATACCAATATAACATCAAACCTCTCGTTGGAACTTTATTTATACTTCTTCGACACAAATCTTTCGTCATCAACAGTGTCTTACAACTACACTGTGATGTTGAGGTCTTCAGACCCATCATGGACCCATGTCTCATATTTTCGAGCTGGAGCGGTCGAAGCTACCTCTGGCGATTTCAAACCCATGGCTGTGGGTCTGAATGTCAGCTCAAACGTTTCCCTGGGAGAGAAGATAAACCAGGAACTTGGATTCGGAAATTCTGGGACATTTTCTCTTCTTTTCAATTTCAATCTCTCCTCTAACATTGGAAGGGCTAACGAAAACTTGACACTCGCACTGGGTTCAGTGACCGACACCATTGCAGGCACATCATATTCCAATCTTACCGGCACGCTACTCAAGAATGCAGTCATTCCGGGCAGGATTATAATACCCCTGGATAAAGTGTTTGCATACCCCCTTTTTGCTGTTGCAGTTCTTTTCTTGGGAATTGCGGCAACGCAGATTGAAAGGAGGAAGAAGAGTTATACTGAGAAGTTCAAGGCTGAGAATCACGAGGTCATAATCGAACTGAAATCCGGCCCTCCAGAAGGGTCCATTGAGGTCAGAAGTGCCGCTGACATCCTTAGAATGGCACTTCTTCTGGAGAAGCCTGCGTTTTCAAACTCGAATCTCATATTTCTTGAGATTGACGGAAAGACATACTATGCAGAGATAAGAGATGAGGATTAGGAGCCTGCTTCCGCCTGCCTACATTGCAGTATGGCAGATTTCCTTCTATTTCAGGGTTGATGCCCTGTACATAGCCATACTACTTCTGCCTTTCTCCATCCCGTTCCAGAGGAGTTTCCTGAATGACAGAAAGTGGTATCTCGGTTCTATATTCATGCTACTTCTGATTCTTCTTCTCATCCTTCCCGCGGCAATGTCAAGGTCACTGTCTGTCTCCGTAAGCCTTCTACCTCTGTTGAATTCCATTCTATATTCAATTTTATTCACCGTCAGCGCTGTCTCAGTGATCTTTGCAGGAATAATGGAGGCCACCAGGAAGAATCAGGCTACTGGAATGATACTTACAGGTATAGCATATTTTCTTGCCTTAACCCCGATTTTTCAGTCGTACACCATCACAGAAATAGTTAAGATCCTGCTTTATAACTTCAGTTTCGATGTCGTCCTTTCCTTTTACCTTTCCTTTCTTTACCTGGCCGATGACAGGAAGACACTCGGTGTTCTAGCCTTCATCCTTCCATATTCAGTGTTCTCTTTCATCAACGTTACTGAAAAGGTATCCCCTCTATTCAACATAGTCTGGGAGGTAATTTCTGTCTCAATAACATTCTGGATTACGCACATTCTGATTGGCAAAAGCATATGGGTCAGAAAGCTTCTGAGAGGCAAAAAGAGACTAAAGCTGAAAAGGAGGACAAAACCATCAGATATTGCCTTTGCAGCCATAATGGGAGTAATGGCCATTGGAGCCATAGGGGGATATTATACACACACCATATCCGCTGATCCGACATCAAGCATGTACCCGATCATAAATCCAGGTTCACTTCTCCTCATAAAACCGGCTGAACCCCAGTCTATATCTGTTGGGACTATAATTGAATTCCATGCTCCGTGGGCCAATGGAACCTTGTTTGCACACGAGGTTGTTCGCATATACGAAAGAAATGGAACAATTTACTTTGCCACCAGGGGGGTGAATAATCCCGTTAATGATCCGGACCTCGTTCCCGGGTCTGATCTCGTAGGTATAGTGGAATATCATATTCCATATCTGGGATACCCGGTCATCTATGGACGTTTGACTGCGGCTTTCCTCATAGTCCTGGTAATGACCTCCTTCTTCGTTCCTGGAAACAGAAGAAGAGCGTAATCCCGAATACTATTACTAAAATCTTATGAATAAAAAATATGGTTCTAATGTATGAATGAAGAGTAAGTAACACTCCTTCCGTCCTCTTATGTAATTCTCAGTTCATACATACCCGGTGATAAACCACGGATAAAAAAATATTGGTAATGGTTATGGTACCAGTACTGGTCGTCATGAGCGGAGCACTTGCTTTTTCGGCCTTTTCAGGTACTGCAACCACGAATGTGCAGGCAACAGCGGGCTATCTGAGCTGGGAGCAGAGTATTACCGGAACATACACATATCAGCACAATACTGCGGTAAAGAATAATTCAGCAAGTGCACCACATGTTTTCACGCCAAAGACAGGTCCAAACGATACAAATATGATGCTTACGGTTAGTAACCTTGCACCTGGAAATTGGATTGTTTTTAACATAACGGTCATGAACACTGGATCTGTGGGTCTGATGCTAAGTGGAGCCAGTATAACAACAATGGAGCTTAATGCAACGGGAGTTAACACACCGACAAACACTCTTGTTAACGCTTCTGTTGCCGCTACTGATCTACCTTCTACATTCATGTATGGCAACTCCCTCTCTGGAACTGGGTATTATTATGGAGTAACAGAGGTCCCCAGTGGTTCCATTGACAATGGCGGGTCCGTCACCTATCAGATATTCCTTGGCCTAGGCAGTGACAGTGGCAACGCTTACCAGGAGTCATCGTTCATGCTGAATGTCGGGGTAAGTGTTACATCAGATCCGTAATGGGATCTGATCCAACCATTTTTTGGTGTTTGGAATGAATAGGAAAATGTTTGCCCTTCTGGTTGTTCCTGTGTTCCTCATAGCAAGCGGAGCACTTGCATATTCTGCTTTCAGTGGTGTTGCTGCAACCAACATAGCAGCATCGGCTGGAGATATTACAGCCAATGAATATGCAGAACTCGTCACAGGCTATTCCAGTAACACAGTAATATACGTTTCAGGAGGGTATGGACTAAATACTAACACAGCCACTTTGACTTCCAGTACTGAGAGCTCACCAAGTGGAGAAACCAACCTCGCCACTGTGCCTACCACAGATACCGGTGCACAGAATTTCGTGTATTATGTCAATGTATCTAATCTTGCTCCCGGAAACTGGGTAAAACTTCACTTTTCACTTTCGAACAAAGGAAGTGTGGGGCTTATATTCGGTAAACCTTACATTGGATCTGTAACGTTCAGCAAATCTGGTCTTAACCTTAGCAATGTAACCGGTTCACTGGAACATAAAGACATATTCACATCAGGTAATCCTCTCAGCGGAGTATCTGGACTGTCCGGGATAGGCAACTATACATTCGCAACCAGCGATAGCTCTGTAACATCAGGAGGCGGGACGCTAACACATCCAGGCTATGCATTTGCTTTTGGCCCGACAGTCTCTGACTTCGGCGTTTCATTAACGAACGGAGGAGAAGCGGATTATTCGTTCTACGTAGGATTATCAGCAGGGGCTGGAAATGGATACCAGGAAAGCAGCATATCGATCCCAATAATTGTCAGCATAACCTCAGACCCTTAAATTTGAATTTTATAGATTTATAATTTCTATTTTTTATTTCTTTTTATTCATTTTGTACCATGCGCCAAAAGCATTCCAAAATAGTTCTCGATGTAATGATAGTCCAGAACCATCTTCATTCCGGAGTTCTTAAGGAATCCATTGAGAATAACCATATTCCAGTAGCTGTCAGGTTTTGCCTCACTTATCATGTCATCCTGCAGATCCTCAATACCTTCAAGGGACCCGGATTTGAAGAATCTGACGATTCTATCCTCGTAGGTTCTTGCGTAATCTGAAAAGCCATAGGGACCGGAAGCATTGTGGGTATGGGCCTGGTCTGCACTGAATATGACGCTGACCTTTGTGTCCATGTTGTCTATGGCATACCAGATGCCCTCTCCAAGTTGCATCAGCTTCGTCCTGTCAGTTGTTCTTGGCTGACCTATTATTGCTAACCTCTTCTGTTTGAAGAACGTCAGGGGAATTATTGTGCCAAAATCCTCCGGGAAGGTTGATAATGGCCCCGATGAGGTTGCAAAGTTAACTTCAACCAGTTCCTTTCCAAACTCAGATACGATGTTTCTCACAAGTTGTTTGTCAGTCTTGTGCGATGACTTGAGAAGGGCTGTCTTGATCTGGTACTCCCCGTACAGATTCTCCGTGTTTATAATGGCTATTCCTCTTGAGAGGCTTACACCATGAGGTGTCAGAACAAGAAGGGATTCAGAATTGTCTCCGGAAGTCACTTCTGAAATTTTGTCTCGCAGCTCCTTGCTCTCCTTGTTGGGATTATCCAGAATTTCATCGCCATGTGGTATGACATAAAGTCTTTCAAGCGTCATGTTGCTTAATCTCTTTTCCTGCTTTAAAGTTAGCCCTTACCATAGAAAAGACCTTAGGGTTCACAGATTGACGGATAATCTGGTAAACCTATCCGAAAGGTAATGCTATAAATAAAAGAATAAGATAAGGTAAAGCGCATTTGGTGTCGAACTATCATCCAGATATACCTGATACCAGTGAAGGTGTTAATTTGAAACGAAGTTCAAGAGATTGGAAAAAAAGAGGGAATATGCGTTGGAAGTGGAGAAAGAAACGCATAAGAAGGCTGAAGAGATCCAGAAAGGAGAAGAGAGAGTAAGGGAGCATGGGGTAATCAGGCTATCCTAGCGGGCTCCAGTCAGGTAATGATTAACTATGGGTCACCTGATGAATGATGAGTGACTGGAACTATGAACCGGAAGAGACCCGTAGATCTGGGTTCGAATCCCAGTGCTCCCATCGAGGTTAATGCGACGATACATGATTTAACGCCTAGGGTATTTATAAGATACTAAGCAATTACTTAGACTGGGAATTCGGTCATTATAATCTCGGGTCCACCGGCAGTGGGGAAGTCTGCAATTTTAAACGGATATCCAATCCGCTTTTTAGAAATGGTCCAAAATCTGACCCGTGAGTATATAAACAGAAGTGATAAATCCTTCAGATACATGTACCAGTTAATTGATTGTAAATATAGTATTATACGGTTTTTTTCAAAAACCAAAACATATATAGAATGGGCGCGAACGGATTTAGAAACAGGC
>JAMCUD010000015.1:1935-11075 GCA_023379355.1 Thermoplasmatota archaeon | reverse complement strand
GAAATTGCAAGAGATTATATGATCTCAATTTATCAGATTTCATGGAAACTATATTTGAAACAGTGGATTTGACAGTGCCCTCTGGATCGAACATAATACTTGGTTATTCTCATTTTATTAAGACCGTGGAGGACCTGATGGAGATCGTAAATACTACTATCGGCAATTGCCGTTATGGAATTGCCTTCTCTGAAGCGTCAGGGGAGAGGTTGATCAGGTTTGAAGGAAATGACAGTAAACTCATAGAACATGCAGTTGAAAACCTCAAGAAGATAGCGTCTGGCCATACTTTCATCATAATTATGAAGGATGCCTACCCAATCAGCATACTGAACCAGATCAAACTCTGCCAGGAGGTTGGTACTGTTTTTGCTGCTACTGCCAACCCGATCAAGGTTATCCTTGCCAAATCCCAAAACGGCAACGGGGTGATGGGTGTTATTGACGGCTTCTCGCCTCTGGGTGTTGAAGCAGAAAAGGACAAAATAAATAGAAGGGAACTATTGCGAAAGATTGGCTATAAAAGTTGAGGACTCGTAGTGTAAGGGATATCACATAGGCCTCCGGAGCCTATAATCCGGGTTCAATTCCCGGCGAGTCCGTAAGGAAAAATTTTAATGGGGTTAACCCGCTGGATCTTAATGCTTTGCGATCTGTTTTCCGTATATGCTCACAATCTCCCTGTACCCCATCTTTTTATAAAAGTTCAATGCTATGACGTTCAGTGAAGGGAATTCAGCAGTGACCAGATCAATGTTTCTCCTCCTGCATTCTGCATAAAGAGAATCAACCAGCGCCTGTCCGACGGAACTTCTCCTGAATTCTGGCATTATATAAATTTCCAGAATCCTTGCCTCCATGGGGGGGTTGTAAAATACCCTCTTCCTGAATTCAGACACTATGATTCCAGCTATCTTTCCCCTTGATCTTGCAACCTGTGCAAAATAACACTCCCTGTCAGCTGCTATTCCCTTCAGCAGCTTCAATGCATCTTCCCTTGATTCCTCGTTCACCTCAAACGTTGAATCAAACTCCTGGTTCAGCTTTTTAAGTCTCATAACCAGATCGAGCACTTTTTCAACATCTTTTTCCTCAAGTTTTCCCAGTTCCACCTTATCTTCCATTCAATCCATCTCCGGTAATTTTTTTATAATATTCCCATCAACAAGTTTCCTGTACGCCTTCCTGTTCTCCTCAATAATCTCTCTTGCTATTTTATAAAATCCCTCGGTTGAGTTATTTCTTCTGGCAAGACCCTCTTCCACAGTAGCCCTTGCTACAGCGGATGCGACCTGCGGATATAATTCCCAGTTTTCCATTGTGGGAACTATTTTGTCCTCTGTGGGATCCTTTACAAAATTGGCTATCTCGTAAGAAGCTTTCACCATTATTTTAAAATTTACACCTCGTGACCTTGCATCGAGAACACCCCTGAATACTCCTGGAAAAATCAGGCTGTTGTTGATCTGGTTTGGAAAATCCCCCCTTCCGGTGGCTATGACCCTTGCTCCTGCCTCCTTTGCGACATTGGGCCAGATCTCTGGCACAGGGTTTGCAAGTGCGAATATTATTGGATCACTGTTCATGGTTTTTATCCATGCCGGTTTTATTGTATCCGGTCCGGGTCTTGCGGCCGATATTATGACATCTGCCCCCTTGAAGGCATCCTCGGAAGGACCCTTTCTTCTTTCGCCGTTGGTTAACATGGCCAGTTTGTATTTCCATGGGTTGTTGATCATGAGAGTATCCATGTCCTCTCTTTCAGGATGCAGTATCCCCTTGCTGTCTGCAATGATCAGATTTGATGCCCTGGAACCAGCAGCCATGAGAAGATGTGCTGCTGCGATATTGGCTGCACCGGAACCAAATAGAACAATTCTGGAATCCTCTATCTTCTTCCCAACAACCCTGAGTGCATTGATAAGCCCTGCAAGAATGATTGAGGCTGTGCCCAATTGGTCGTCGTGCCATGCAGGTATGGAGAGATCTTTCTGCAATTGTTCAAGAATAAAAAAACACTTTGGTGATTCTATGTCTTCCAGGTTGTATCCGCCAAAAGACGGCTCAAGCGCCCTGGCAACTGTTATGAATTCCTCCTTTGTTTTTGTTCTGATTGGCACCGGTACAGCATTAACCCCTCCAAGATAGTTGAAGATCAACGCTTTTCCTTCCATAACAGCCATGGCCGCTTCCGGACCAACGTTTCCAAGCCCCAGTACCCTGGTTCCATCAGTGAGGATAGCAACCGAATTCCATCTTCCAGTTAGTTCAAATGAACTCTCTATATCCTTTGATATGTGTGTGGATACTTCTGCAATTCCCGGCGTATACCAGTATGAAAAAGATCCAAGGTCATTTATGGGTACCTTTGGTATTATCATTGTCTTGCCCTTATAGAATTCGGAAAACTTCAGAGACATTCTGTTGAAGTGTTCCGTCCGTTCCTGATCAGATTCCGGTACCATTTTTATCAGCATTTTGCGTATCTCCACAGTTATATTAATCTATTACGCCTGAAATATAAAGCAATGATCGATTTTTCTATGAAAATCTTTAAGGCATAATTTAATCATGAAAACATGGAGCTTACCAATGTTAAAGTTGACTGGAATCCCATACTGGAAAATTACATAAGCCATCTTGAGACGGTTTATCCTGACATACCAATACGGGAATCTTATGGATATGTTATCGAAAATCTGAATGAAAACCATATGCCTTCAAGAATAGTACTTCAGGGTAACAATGTTGCAGCTTATGCTTACCTGATGGAAAATCCTGATTTGCAGGATAGACTCTATGCGTATGTGGGATTCATGTCCGAAAATTTCTCCAAGAGAGAAAGGATGGAAAATCTTGTTACTTGGGCTGAAAATTACGCCAGAAACAGGAAAAGGGTTATCGTCATAAATGATGTTTTCAAAGGTGGAACAGAATCTGAAAATTTCCTCATTGAAAAGAAATATGAGAAGGTAGAGAGATATGGAATGAAACTCAAACTGAGTGAAGCCACAAACCTTGACGAGAAATTCCCAGTTGAGTTCATGACCGGGGATTTATCGGACTTCAACATTGAGGAATTTTTAAATGAAGAGTACGAAGCTTACAGGGATACACCTGACTTTTTTCTGTTCCATGGTCTTGATAAAGATAAGGGCAGGGAATTCATTCGTAAAATATTCAGCGGGATGTATGGGGAGATATTGAACCGCCCAAGCATACTCATCCGTCACAAGAATCAGCTCGCCGGAGCTTGCATCATTACAGACGGTTTCAATCACAGGTTTTCCGTCGTCAAGGAAAAAAGTGCCACTGGTTGCGGACATTTTTGTGAAAAAGGAATACCGGGGAAACGGTCTCGCAACAGGCATGCTTTCCAGATCCATCAATGCACTCAGGGATATGAATTACGGAGAACTTTCACTGTGGGCAACGGTTGGAAATCCAGCTATCAGCATATACGAAAGCCTTGGATTTGAGACGAACCGTAACCAGAAGGAGATATCCTTTTTCAAAAAACTATTCTAAATGAAGTATGAAGCCACTATCATGATCAGAGGGATTACTAGATTATCGTCAAATGGATACTGTGAGATGGATTCCGCAAAAGCACCTATTAGTGCCATTGCTATTCCCGTAAATCCCAGAACAATGAATCCGAAGAGTGCGGAACTGAGGAATATTGCGGTAAAACCTGTGATTGATTTCTTCCTGTTGTATGGGAGTTTAGGAGACTTTATGGAGCTACCTGCTATGGTCGCAACTGAATCGCCTATTATGAGAACAAAGAATATTTCTGCGAGGATTGCAAAACTGTGTACGAGCGCAAATGCCAGTAGTACGCCTGTTGCGAACCAAATGGCCCCAATTCCAAGATCGGTACCTCCTCTTTCAAAGAACCAGATTGCTCTGGCAAGTATGCTCTTTCTGTTGACACTGAGATAGTTGCCAAGTGCGAACAGAACCATTGCTATGAATGTTATGAGTACCTGTGCGGTGTTTATACCGGATTGAAAAAAGATGAACAACATAACGATGCCGCCACCGATCTGAACGACATCCCTGACTATCTCGTTCTTTTTGCTTCCTCCCTTTGCATTTTCATTATTCCGGTTAATCTGTTTCAGCCTTCCATTGAAAAGGAAGCTGATGATAATGGAAATTGATATGGCAAAATCGAACGCGTCCCATGAAACAGGGAACCCCAGGCCTGCAATGTTAATGAAAAATAGGGCCATTATTCCGGCAAATGCCAGGTAAAATAATCTTTCGTAAAGGAGGGATGAAGCAATTAAACCGAATACAAAAAGTGGAATGGTGATGGGATTGTGCCAGAGATAAAGAGAAAAGACCAGGAATGGTGATCCTACAAGAACAGCTGAGGCATAGAACATGCCCCATTTCCTTATGGACAGAAAGATCGCTGCAGCTGAGAGTGCAAAATAAAATGCAAGGACAATGATCTGATTCTGTTCCATCCCAGCAATATGCAGGAGATGTAAATTAAGTCTTCACAGTCATGAATTATATACCTGTACAGTGACTAAGTTTATGATCTAATAAGGCATTTGAGTTGCGTATATGATAATAATAGCACTTGACCCGGATGGCTTCAACCAGATTAAGGGCTACACAGAGAAAGAAGTAGTCGGATACATCTCTTCATATAAACCGTCCAGGATTCTGTGTACACTCGGAACCGCGAATGGGGAAATGAAACCTGCAGTGCAGGGAATTTTGAATGATCCTGAAATAAAACCAAGATTGACATTTGTTGGCGTGGATAATTCAAAGTACTCTGGAATTGAAGCTGATTATATGAAGAAAAATAATGATAAGATTGATTTTCAGGTGAAGAGAAATGTCCTTGAAATGATAGATACATCAATTAGATCCTTTCTTGATGGATACTGGAACAGCCCTGAAACAGTGAATTCTGAACTCACCGATACCATGTACAAAGCAAAGCACAGACTCAGGGCAACCATTTTTTATGATCTTGAGGAAGCTGTCTGGGAGAAGAGGAATGAATCCATTTTGAATAATATAAGATCAACCTCCCCGGGAAGAAATGATGTCCTTCTATGCACACTGGAAGAAAGATACTGGTTCAATGAGAAACTGTCAGTTTTCTGAGAAATATATTTTGATTCAAGTTTTTCCATAAATTAACATGGTGGATACCTGTTTCACCGTTTTATCCTTGATTATTTTTTCAAGGTCTTTTTTTGTGAGAAGTGGAGGAAGTTCCTCTGTATGAAGGGTCGCATATAATGTTAGGACGTAATGGTGTTTGCCTTTTCCAGGTGGGCACGGACCCCCATAGCCAACCTTTCCAAAATCGTTCTTTCCCTGCGTGAAACCAATTTCCGGTTTCTCAACCTTATCCACGTTTCTGGGCAGTTCCGTAACAGTCTGTTTTATATTATATGCAACCCAGTGAACAAAATTCCCCCTTGGGGCATCAGGATCTTCAAGAATGAGAATATATGATTTAGTGGATGCAGGCGGATCAGACCATTTTATTGCAGGAGATATATCGTTTCCTTCACAGGTAAATTCCCTGGGCATATCATCCCCATATTTCAATCCCTCAATTTGAATATGGAAGCTCATGGTTGCAAATCGCTCAGAGACATATAATATTTGACCTTAAATCTACCTCCGTTTAGAATTCCGCTTTTGACCATTCTCTTTATATACACAGTCACGGAATTTTCATGCAGAAAGTTTAAGGAAAATAAATTTATATACCATTATACTTATTTATTTACCTGTAATAACGCATACAATTATGCAGGCAAGATGGCCAGTGGGTGGATTTTGATGAAAGAAGTTTTTTTGAAGAGAGATAGTGCAGTTTCACCCATAATTGGAACAATTCTGCTTGTAGCTATTACAGTGACACTTGTGGCCTCCCTCTACACCCTCCTTAACGGATATGTGCCAACCGGTACATATTCAACTCCACAGGCTTCCTTTGAAATCAGCAATAATACCCTTGCTGATGGTCATGGAGGTTATGTTAACGGAACGTATGATCTATATGTCCAATCCATAAATACAAATATTCCGGCAAGCTCAGTTATAATTGTTGTTACAAATAGCCTTGGAAACATTACTACAGTTCCTGTTAACGGGAATGATTTGCATGTATTTGGGGAATTGACCACTCTCAATGTATCAAACCCTTCGGGAGATATAACAACTGATTTCCAGTTCATTTTTTCCATGCATCTTGCAAATTTTTATCTCACCCGGATAGCTTTTGTTGACAGCAGGACCCAGGGAACCATTGCAGTGGTTTCTCCCATCTGATATTACTCAATTTTTACATGATTGCAAAAATTTTATCACACTTTCAATAATAAAAGCCAATTGAAGCCTTGATCAACGGGCTCGATGGGATTTATGTTCAATTGGGTATAGGTTAGTAACATTTATTAGCCTCAACACCCTGACCATGTATGGCTGGAAAACACAGGCATTACATGCTTCTTGAAGATAAGGATATCAATCTGTGGTATGGAAACGTGTCCGAGGGATCAAGGATTACTGCTGATACCAGTTTAAGAAGGCTGGGATTGTTCTGCGAGTTTGTTGGAAAGTCCCCTAAGGAACTGCTTGCACTTTCCGAAAAGGAGATCAATGATCTTCTGATGGAATTTGTCAGGGATTTCCGGGGCAGTACAGATAAGAAGGGAGAAGGGAAACAGCATTCCGGTACATATATGGCAGCAATGATAAAGCCGGTGAAGTCCTGGCTTTTATTCAACGGCATAACAGTAACAAGGAAGGTGAAGATAGCGGGTCAGAACTCCCGGCCATCCCTGAAGGATGAAAGAGTCCCTACACAGGAGGAATTGAGGAATATCTTCCTTGCAGGTGACGCCAGGGAGAGGCTGGCATGTGCAATGATGGCTTTCACAGGAATGAGACCGCAGGTTCTGGGGAACTACAGAGGTACTGACGGTTTACGCATCTCAGACATAAAAGACATACGGGTCAGTAAAGATGGGGTCGAGGTACTCAGAGAACCTGTACGCATTGTTATTAGATCGGAGTTGTCAAAGAAGGAGAATGAATACTTCTCTTTCCTTGGACCGGAGGGCGTGAAATACCTGAAACTCTACCTTGAGGAGAGGATAAAACAGGGTGAGCAGATAAATGAGAATAGTCCGGTTATAACGCCAGCCAAGAAGGGCATAAGGGAAAGTGTGGGTTTCATCTCCACAACCAACATAGGTGATCTCATAAGAGGGACAATTAGGAGGTCAGGACTAAAGCAGAGGCCCTATGTGCTCAGGAAGTACTTTGACACCCAGCTTCTTCAGGCTGAATCAAAAACAGGACTGAGAAGGGATTACAGAGTATTCTGGATGGGCCACACAGGAGATATGGAGCATGAATACACACTGAACCACGGCATACTTCCCGATACACTGATTGAGGATATGAGATCAGCATATGGAAGATCTCTCAAGTTCCTTGAAACAGAAGAGCATGCAATGAAGGAGGAGGACTACGTTAAACAGCTGAGAGAATCTTCCATTATGGCAATAGAGGTAATGACCGGTCTAACTTTCAGCGATGAAGAGAAGGAGAAACTCTTTTCAGCGAAACCAGAGGAGTTCCAGGAGAGGCTGAGGGATCTGGCAAAGGACAAACAGGCCATGGCACTTAACAATGGAAACAGGCATAAGACAATACCAGAAGAGGATCTGGAAAATTATCTCAATAATGGATGGGAACTCGTGCAGATATATCCTAAAGGAGACAAGGCGGTCATAAGGCTACCATGAACTATTAAGTCATTGGCCGGAGTTAGAGGGATCTTTATGGAAAACAGAAGAACAGTAGCAACGAGAACTCAAGGAAATCCCAATCTAAGACTGGTTAAATCAGAAGTAATGATGAATATGCTTGACTTTCTATTTGCGGGGTTTATATTAGGGGGTTTCATCGGGAAATCAAATATCTAGCGTTTTGGTAGCCCCTCTTATGAATAATTCTTATACTGGACGGGCTAATGCACCATGTTAAAATGGCATAAAATAGTATAGTTTTATATATTTATGCTAATATATACGTGGAGAGGGAGAGGGTTTCAGACTATGAAGTATATAGGAAAGTCTCTCTCTTGTTTGGAAGAGAAAAGTACAAAGATATCAAAATTGGAGGTTATATTAAGCTCAGAAGAAAAGAAGCAGCTTGAACTAGGGGCGCTTAAACGTGTGTTCAGCACAGCATATTTTATTGTCCTATGATTATTTTCTCAAGATATTCCAAAATTAAATTTATTTGCGGCATTGCCCCAAATTCTCTCCTAGAATCGCTTACCTCAATCCCATATGAAGGTTCCATGACATAATATTTACTTTCTCTTAGTAGTTTTATATTGCGCTGAATTATTCTGTTGAACCACATCACACTATTCATTGATGGGATAAATACAACCGGACAGGATGACGATACTATTGATGTTGAAATAAGATCGTCAGCGATGCCATTCGCTGCTTTGCTGATTATATTTGCTGTGGCAGGCATAATACGAAAAAGATCTGCCTGCTTTGGTAACTGTACGTGTGGAACTTTATATTCATTCTGAGGTGTAAAAAGATCCTCGAATGTCTTATGTCCAGAAATAAGCTCCAAAGAATAAGAACTTACAAAATTTTTGGCAGCTTTCGAGATCATTACAAATATATTCTCAGCAAATTTGTTTTTAATGTATTGGATAAAGATCGGCATATTAACCGCACCGACCGATCCGGTAATCCCTATGAGAAGATTTTCACAGGGAAGTTTTCTTTTTTCAACTTTTTCCGACGCATCTTCCATGTTCTTTTCACCTAATTATATCATTCCAGTTTGAAATCTCCAATTTCTCTGGCTTTCCATATCACAAACAGAATAGCTGCACTTATTATGGCCATTAGATAGAAGGCCCAGTCAAGGGAAATGAACTGTATTACAGCACCAAATATAAGACCTGAAAGCACTGATGGAAATAATGCAAGTGTTTTGTGCGCACCACTTATCTGAAGCATGTAGTCCTTTGGGGTTGCTTTGTAAAAAACTGTGTGGAATATCACACCTACAATTTGAGATGTAAACATTAAAAGGAAAAAGTTGAAAAA
>JAMCUD010000015.1:0-1925 GCA_023379355.1 Thermoplasmatota archaeon | reverse complement strand
GCTGAATGGAACAAATAACACAATTTGTATATTTGTGAATGTAAGTAATCCCATTATATTCCTTGGATTCCCCTTTATTTTATCTGCATATTTATTTCCAAAGACTCCTCCAACCATGGCACCCACAAGCAGTATTGTCAGGATTAGGGGAGAACCACTGTATCTGAATTTTACAAGCACCTCCGTAACCAGAATAGTTCCCCCAAATGCAAGACTTATCAACAGGGCCTGTATCATCAGATACCTGAGAGCCTTGTTTTTCCATATGTAAGAAATACCCTCCCTGAAAGAATGGCGATCATCCTCCGGTGTCCCTTCTGATTCCGATTTGGGCTTTATGAATGATCTTATAACTGTTGAGATTGTAAATCCCAATATAAGAACAGGAAAGGCATATACTGTACCAATTGCTATAAATGAACCGGCAAGAATGTAACTTATGAGTATAATAATCATATTTAGAAATCCATACAGGGAGAAGCCTCGCTGGTACTGATCCTCGTCAAGAAATTCCTTGATCCAGTAACTCCCTATCTGTTCACCTACATCTTCTGTCCATGATGTGAGGAAGTATCCAATTAATAGGGCGACTATATCGTATAAGTAATCTCCTGTCAGAAATACCACAAATATGAACAGCAGAATGATTGCCCTGGACCCTGTAGCCAGAATATATAGCCTCTTCTTACTCCTTACTCTAGTAAGATAATATCCAACCAGGAAGCTCAATGAAAGTGGGAGGTCGGACATGGCAAGTTCAAGACCTGTAAGGAATGAGGAATTTGTTATGGTGAGAACAAGCCATGGGAATAAAACAAGCATCATGTAGAGTGAAATATTATCCACACCCCCCCCCAGCAATCATGAACTTGAAGTTTCGTGAATAAGGCTTATCCGGCATATCTATCAAAGAAAGGTTATTTTATTTCCATTTGTTTGTAGGCATAAGGACACGCCAATTCATTCCTATCTCCACTGAACTGCCCTCTAACCCAGTATCTTAATTTTTCCCGATCAATATGCATTTTCCCATCTTCTGAAATTCTCCCAATGGTATTTTTTGGATCATATAGTGCTACGGTGCACTTTCCTATTTCACCAGTTGCTCTGATTATGTATGAGTTGAATGAAGCTGCATAACATACTGGTACCTGAGATGGAGATGACTCAAGCAGTTTAAGACCTAAATCCTTGGCATAATTTCGAAGTGCCATAACTAATACATCACTTTCCTTTTCATCATCTATTACGGGAAGCATCTGGTCGTTGGGACTTCCGAGTCTTTCCAGACTTCTTATGAACAGAGAAAATCTTCGGTCATCTCTGAAGTCTCTAGATATTTTTGTAATTAAGGATCCCAGGCTATTATAATTGTTCCTATTTACATGAAGTCTAATGACTATACTACCCTCAAGATCACTTTTGTGAAACTCAAGCAGATTATTATATATAATATGAAACGTCGACGTATCTCTTCTTGTAACCCTGTACTTATTATGCATATCTGAATCGCCATCAAATGAAACCTGGTAATCTGTAATGCCCATCCTGATAAGTTGCTCCTGTCTTGATTTTGTAAATAAGGACGCATTCGTAGTCATACCGGACTTTAAGACAAAACCATTCTCATAAGAACATTGTATTGCGAAACTCATCAAATCATAGATAATGTCAAAAGCCATTAATGGCTCTCCCCCAAACCAATCCAGATACAATACGCCTAAATCTTTGCTTCGCTCTAGTATCAAATTTTTTATTCCGTTAACTACATTCTTTCCCATTCTACCTATTTCAAAATGCTCGTAACAATATTTACATCTAAAATTACACTCTTCAGTAGGAAAAATAATTAGTTTAAGAGATTTATTTATTTCATTCATTCAAATCATCAACAGACATAATTTTTCCTACTGAAGAGTGTAATT
>JAMCUD010000014.1 GCA_023379355.1 Thermoplasmatota archaeon | reverse complement strand
GGTGGGGTAGCTTCGTTGACCTGAGGGCCACTTTTAAGATCAATTCGACCTTAGCTGAAGGTGAACCTGTCATTCCAAAGGACGAAGTTCTCAGGATAATCAGGAATCATCAGGGCCTATATGCAGAAGCAGGTGACCTCATTGAATATTGATCCTGTAAACAGGGAAAAAAAGTTTTCAGTCTTTTGGATGAATAGCCATGGGAGCTTGGAGGCGTTTTGATAGGAGGTTATGCGATAGCTGGGAGAGAAGATCGCCCTGTGTATCAACTTAATTATTAATTCGGATACCCACAGTTCTTTCCTCCCCGGAGCGCCTTTTCCTGGTCCATATGAAGAATTCTGTCCTGTCTTTGACGTTTCTCACCATCAAAGCAGGTAGTCTCATTCAAAATAATTGTCAGCTGAAATAAATTTTGTTCCACTGTTTAGACGTGGAAGATGTCACGAGAAAGTTCAGTTGAATCGGTGGGATCAACTGAAGTTCCAGTAAGCCAGCATTTTTCTGGCTGTGAACATCAGGCATCGTAAGCCATTTTCATGAAGTTTCATGGCCAGATTTCTATCGTTGGTTACAACGTACGCGAGGAGCCACAAGGCCGTGTTGAATACACATAGATCTCCTTTACCACTGGAGTTTACGACCATGAATCTATTAACGATTCCCAGTGCAGTTTTTGCACCAATGTTGCCTGTTGAAAGTCCCTTTAACTCATCTATAACGCATTGAGGAACAATTATTTCAGACCTGCCCAAAAGAAAAGTTATCTGATCCCGCAGATCCACGTGATATTTTACAGAGTAAATAAGGGAATTTGTGTCTAACACAACCTTCTTTGCAACATCATCATTTTTCACGGTCTACAACTTCTGCTATAGCTGTATTGTTTCTTATTTTTTTAATGAGGACCTTTACGGTTTCACCCTTCTTAACTCCTGGGACAAAGATATTGTAACCTCTGAATATGCCTCTGCCCTCACCTGATGGGCCTATGCTTGTGACCTGTATTGTATACTGCTTCCCCTCTTCTATGTCGGTGTCGTTTTCCTTTGATTCTCTTCCCATCCTTATGGGGTGCTGGGCACCACATGCCTTACAGACCAGTACAGTTGTCCTTCCAACCTTCTGAAGCTCTGTATCCGGTGAATTACATTCATAACACATCACAAAGGTATCCATGTACATGTTCATTTTGGACATCAGCTGTTCCAGTGTCACCTTGCGGTTAATAATCAGTCTCTTCCCATTCAAGGTAAGTCCTATTCCAAGCTCACTCATGAGGAATTTGGTTATGTGCCTCGGATCCCTGTTTATGAGGCTGAGCATATCCCCAAAATTTCTTACGATAGTCAGTTTTCCCTCATAAATAATATCTGGATCAGGTATCCTGAGCCTTTCCATATTTTTGTTTGATTTTGATAAAATTTTTTCTCCCCTTTTCAAAAGGGCTTCATAATCTTCCTGAACCATAGCATGTTATTGAACAGCTTTATTAATACTTTGACTGTTTTTTGAAATCAAGATTTCCCTCATATTAAAAGAATTATACAACAGATATGTAAAAATAATCCAGATCTCAAATATAAATATAAAGTACATTGAATAAAGATGTACACACAATTAAATATGTATGACAAATTCAAATACCAAAGTACATAACATTGAAAAAATATGCTAAAATAGGCTATTATTCAGAATTACTAATAATACAACATAAGAAATTCTGTACATATTTTGTCCATACATTACAAAAATTTAAATACTTCCGTACGAATTGAAGGGGGAGGTTAAATCGATTGGAAGGAAAAGACACCAAGCTTACAATCCGCATTTCTGAGGCTGATCTTGAGGAAATAGATGAATTCCTTCAGAGAAATAGCAGCTTTGGAAGCAGATCAGAGTTTATACGGCATGCATCAATCGATTTTATATCAAAGAGCAGGGCAAAGTTCATAGAACCTTCAGAGACCAATGTGAACATAAACAGACAACTACTGGAGACACTCAATCTCGCAGTTGGAAAGGGATACTTCAGTTCAATCAGTTCTGCCCTTGGAGAGATAATTAATTACTCCACTGAGAAAGGAATTGTTTCTGAACTCATAAAAAAGAGGCGCCAGGAATACAGGAATCTGGCTGAAAGTGTTTCAGACATCTTCGGCGAAGAGTCGGATCTGGAGAATGGAGTTAAAGATCAAAGGGAGAAAAAAAAGGGGGAAATTTAAATGGAAAACGAATTTGATAACAATATGGGGAAGCAGGCCCGCGAAATAGTGAGAAACTACTACGAAGATCGTGCCGACAATACAATCATCTCATTTGGTACTGCAGGTAGAAAGATACTGGAAAATATCATGCCACTGGAATACAGGAGGGCAGTTTACCATTCAGTCATAAAGAACGAAACAGGCTATCATGTGAACAGTTATACACACTGGAACGAAGACATACTGGAGATAGTGGGACCTGAACCAATGGAGGTACAGGTCGTGAGCAAGCTTCAGTATGATCAGGAGAGGGCAAATAAGGTAAAAATAGTGGAAAGAGACCCGGTAAAAATAGGTGAAACCATCCTAGACTACAACTCACGCGATTTTTCCCCAGCAAAGACTGCCAGGGAAATATTTTCACAAATGGATAAGTCGAACTCATTCATACTTGTCAGCGGATTCGGAGGTAAGTTTGCCCAGCCCCTTCATATAGAATTCTCCAGGCTTCTTGCCAGCAGAAACATAACACATTTCAATTTTGTTGTCAAACCTTCAGCTAATAACTACGTAAAGAGGAACATGGCGGAGGCTGGAATAGTGGAATTATTACGCACAAACCGTTATTTAAGGGAATATGACAGCGATATCCACCTTGGCCCACTAAATGGAACCACAGCACAGATTCTGGAAAAAGTAAAAAATCTCAATATAAGGATAGCCCGGGACCTTGAGGTTGTATCCACAAGGATGTCAGGTGCTCTTGAGCTTCTCAGGCTCGAACTTATATACTGAGGGCGAATCAGCCATTAATTTCAGAGATAATTGATTATATCTTTCTCCTGCATGTTCCTCTCGCAGTAATAGCATCTGAGCACCAGGGGCTTTTTTGACGAAACAAAGAATTCGCTGAGAACAGGTTCCTTTGAGTTAGTTATGCAGTTGCGGTTTGAGCATTTAATTATTCCAGTCACTCTCTCCGGAAGGTCCACCCTGAATTTCTCAACTACTTCATAGTTCTTGACTATGCTTATTGAAGCATCAGGAGCAATTAGGGAAATTTTGTCAACCTCAAATCTCTCAAGATATCTTCCCTCTATCTTCACAACATCCTTTGAACCTATCCTTCCGCTTGGAACCCTGATTCCCACGCTCACTGTCTGTGATCCCTTCTCATCTATTTTCAGAATTGCCAGAACCCTTATTGCCTTGCCTGCAGGAATATGGTCTATTACAGTCCCTTCTCTTATCTTTGAAATTTTCAGTGTCTGTTCCATTTTTTTCACCCCAGTATAGTTGATACAAGAGCCATCCTGACTGGTACTCCATTTGTGGCCTGCCTGAAATATGCAGCCTTCTTTGAATAGTCAACCTCTGGGGATATCTCGTCTATTCTGGGAAGAGGGTGCATGATTATGGCGTCTTCCTTCATCTCTGAAACAGCCTTCTCATCAACAGAATATGAACCGATGACACTCTGGTACTCGTTCAGGTCAGTGAATCGCTCTTTCTGTATTCTGGTTACATAGAATACATCCGTTTTCTTCAGTACTTCTGAAAGGCTGTCGGTAACTGTGACTTCAAACCCATTTGGTAACCTTGCAAGGATGTGTTCAGGTATTCTGAGAACCTGCGGAGAGACCAGTGTGATGCTCACATCGAATCTCGAAAGGGCAAGTATGAGGGAATGAACCGTTCTTCCATATCGAAGGTCTCCGATCATGGCTATGTTAAGACCGTCTATCCTCCCCTTTTCCTTTTTCATTGTATAAAGGTCCATCAGTGTCTGGGTAGGATGCTGTCCAGATCCGTCTCCGGCATTGATAACCGGTTTCGAAGAAAATCTGGAGGCCAGTCTGGCTGCCCCTTCCATTGGGTGCCTTATCACTATGATGTCAGAGTATGATTCAGCCATTCTTATTGTGTCAGCAAGCGTTTCCCCCTTGGCAATGGATGAACTTCCTGTATCCGAAACTGTTATGACTGACCCTCCAAGCCTGTTCATTGCACTTTCAAAAGAAAGTCGGGTTCTGGTACTTGGCTCATAGAAAAGTGTAGCCATTATCTTTCCATCCATAACTTTAAGGGGTTTGTGCTGTTCAAGCAGCTTTGACATCTCATCTGAAGTTTCAAAAATCTCAGTCATATCCTCTTTTGACACATCGTCAATAGAGACAACGCTCCTGTTTTTTAACATCGGGGATGAATATGGGTACTGTTTTTATATATCTTTGCCAGAAAGAGCTGAGGTGTCTTACATATGTACTGCCTGAACCTGTACAATGAAAATACAACAGCCATGGTGTTGACCTCTAATGTATGCCATGGGTACTGCATCTATCCTTGGTGAACATATCTGCAAGAATATCAAATCCGGTTTTCATTTTCAGACCTGTAACGGAAAACTCTGTTCTACCGAATTCAATAATGCCTGCATTGTTGAGATATTGGAAAACTGAATCAAAGGATGGGATGTCAGTTCCAAATGTTTTACCAAGGTCCCGGAGATCTATAAAATACCTGCAGATATCTTCGTTTCGCATGAGACCTAAGAATTTTTGGAGTTTAACAGGATTTTCAATGTATCCAGGAACGATCATTCCTGCAAGAACACCGTCATTATTGATCTTTCCTGTCCATAATGGGCCCTCTTCAATTGAGGGATAGATGGATGATATATCTCTGCTTTTGTTCAGGAAGCCTACGTTTTCAAGCATTTTATCTGATCCTGAAGTACCCTTTGATACCTTAATTATGACCCTGTAGAAATGCGATTTCCAGAATGATATCTGTGGTTCCAGGTAGCGGTCAAAAACTGCAGCCCTTCTTGCCAGATACGCAATCAGCGTCCTTATTCCTGCTTCATGTCGTGTGGAATCGTTGGGCAGATGGGCACCGTACCTGCGAAATGTCTTTGATGGAAACGACCCGGTCAGGGCTGAGAGATCAGTTGCTGTGAATGCCACATAACCTCCATTTCTTATATTCCTTATTGCATCATCCGCATATCTCACTATGGATCCGTAGGGGTCAACATCAATGAAATCATACGGGAATTCCCTCACTTCACTGTTAAAATCTTTAAGTTTGAGGGTAGCTGAGCTTCCATTCATTGCACAGTTTCTTTCCAGATATTTGAAGGATTCTGGATTCTTTTCACAGATGGTCACCTCAGATCCTGTTTCTTTCTCGACCCTTAGCCCTCTTGCCCCTGTGGATCCAAATCCATCAAGAAAAGTCTTTATTCCTGTGTGCCGGATAAACAGTACCGTGAGGTCCCTGTTTATGATCTGTGACTGGTTGTAGAAACCGGCTCCAATTCTGCCAGGTCCCTTTTTCTGACTATTCTCAGGAACATCGAGCTGGACCAGTCCCTCCCTGATTATCAATCAGCTACCTTCTTCTCCTTTGATTACCCTTACGACCCTGAATGGTAGAAGATTTCTGTTTATGGGGGTTATGTCAAAAACTCTGATTCCTTCCAGGGCTTTTATCTCCTGCAATACAGGGTTCCTTGATTTCTTGTGCAGTGTAACGACAAGCGGTTTCTCAGACTTAAGGGTCTCCACAATCTCCTTCTGTATGCTTTTGGTGACATTTTCCAGTTTTCCAACTTCATCTATAACAATTATGTCTGCTTCTTCCCTTGCTTTCTTAAGGCTTGGTATGAGTATCTCCTCAAGCAGCCTTGTGTCAACTCCCAGCTTGTCAATCTTGACTCTTGAAACTATGTCGGAATCAGCAAAATTGACCCTTTTCTTGGTGTTTATGTCGAATAGTGAGTATCCTTTGAGCTTTCCCTGTTCCACTATTTCGTTTACCAGTACCCCCTGAATGGTCATGCCGTCATTGATCAGCATATCCATTATTTTCCGAAGTGCTTCTGCCTTTATGCTTCCCACAGGTCCTGTGATTCCTATCTTTACTGCCACCATTTCAATCACCCTCTATATACATGAGCGGGTAGTCCATGTCGGGAACATATCTCAGCCTCGCCATAACTTCTTCTTCCTTGTACCTAATCGTGAGGCTAACATCCATCATCTCTCCGCTGAGTGTTATGTATTTGTATACACCCTGTCTTTTATTTACCATGTCCCTGTCGATCCTAACTCTGGCTTCCTTAACAAAAGGCTGAACAAGCACACTTTCTCGGATGGCATTCTCAATGGATTCCAAATTTGTCAAATTTATGGGAATTCCCACATACTGGTGATATATGGTCCCAAGTTTAATCCCTGCCTCAAATGTTGCTCTTTCTCTATCTGTGCAGTTAAAATAATGTTCGGCCGGGTCTTGCATATTCTACCTATATGACAGGAAGTTAAATAAACATTTTTCGAAACCTAAAAAACCGTAATTCAAAAAAGTACCGCGAACAATGAAACAGAGCCATAATGACATAATGTATCACTGCAGGTATGCCTCTGCGTCCTGGAGGTAATTTTCAGTTTTAGGCGTTGCAAAAAAATGATCTGGTTTCCGCAGGATCAAAAAAATGGATCAAATCTTTTCAAAAAACAATTTCCAGATATTTTACTGTTTAATCATTTGAATAATTTATTGACAATTTGCGAAATTTTTACGGGGCACATATTTATAGTCATGGTGGCATGAATAACCACGACAGATCACAACGCTATACGTCTGGAAATTCTTTCGTCAGGGAGCTACAAAAAGCTTCTTGAAATACGGAGAACCATACAGAATATCAAAGGATCAACGCCATTTACCATAGTTTCAGATCTGCAGGGAAGGCTGGAAGAGAGAATTAGGACATTTGAATACCCAATCTGCGATAATACGGAAATGAAAATTATGTTTGCAAACAGTCTTCTTGTGCCGGTTGTAAAACAGGACTGTATCTATGCAAGAAATGAAGACAGAAAATTCACAGACTATATTTTTACAAAATATCCTTCGGCCAGTGATATTGTTATTGATCCAGAAAGAATTACAGGATCATACGACAGGGACTACTTCGCCAAGGCTTCCAGAAATAATCCTGTGTTGGAAAAAACTCACGACGATCCTGACGTACCTTTTCAAAGCAAAGTGAACCTTCTGGTTACAAAGATAGAAAATTTCGAATACATGTACCGGAGGGATCTAACAAAAATAATGGGAAATCTGGAGAGCCTTAATGTAAAAATGGATTATGTATATAAAAAACTCTTTGAAGATGAGGATCAAGATAATAAGGAGAAATAATCCTCAGACACGATGAGAAATAACTTTCATGTAAACGACAGAAAACGATAAAAAGATATATCAAGGTTTCAATTACCTGTTACCCCAGAGAGGTAAAGAAAAATCATGATGAAGAATAGGGATGAAACCAAAACCAAGGTTCAGTTTGGTGGCTTTTACAGGATACTTGGACTGTCACTTGTTATTGTGGGGCTCGCCTTTTATTTCGCCTGGTCCATAATGTACGGCACCTGGTTTGATATAGGTTTATACTCATTCGTCATTGTCCTGATTGTTTTCGGGCTTCTTTCCATAGCACTGATTGATGCAAAGGAAAAGGAAGGCATACCTTAAAATCATTGATTCTGAATCAAACATTACGATTTAATCCAGATTCCCCTTTCACTGGGCTTTTCTTCGTTCATCTTCCGTACTTATTATTCTCAATTTCATGAGCCGTTTTCTCCTTATGAGGAAACATTCAGAATAATCAACTGTCTTACCACCAAGTAGTGAGTGAAAATCAGGTTCTTCAAATCCCTCAAGATTGAGCATTTTAGCATATTCGTCTTTCATGGATCTTGTTCTGAAAACAAATACTGATGCCGTGTTGGCCAGAAGGGACCTATTTTCCTGATGGGCGAACAGATCATCCAGACTCTGGGTTATGGATATTATTGAAAGCATGTAGTGCCTTGAATGCCTGCTAAGGTTCGAAAGAATTCCTGATGCATGACTGTTGGAAAGCGCAAGATGGGCTTCATCTATAACAAGCATCTTCCTGGTATTTGGGTTATTCACCGAATAGGCAAAGATAGAAAGAATCAACTCCGGGAGGAGGCTTTCCGACGTTTCCTCCTCCAGTATATTTGTCTTGAAAATGACCACCTTTATATGGTCGCTCATCCAGGATTCAGAATTTATGATATTCAAGGTTTTTGAACCACTGGAATTCATCCCGTATTTATTCCAGATTCTGTGAAGGATTTCCGGGGTCTTCTCTTCAGGATTTTCCACAGAGAACCCTATGATGTCATTTTCAATTTCTCTTTTCATCCTGTCATCCCCAAAAATTGTTCCCGAGACTATGGAAGCCAGAGGGGATGTAAGATCACTGTTCAATGGGCCTCCTCCGGAAAGGTCAAGCATATCTCCTTTCCTGAAGTTTATTTCCACTGACCCCGGACCGAACATGCCGGGACTGTACTCATTGAGTGGGTCTACTATGAAGATTTTGTCTGCGTTTCCAGATGCCATTGATCTCCTAAGGAATATTTTGGAGAAGAACGACTTTCCAGAACCAGTTTCCCCCAGTATCACAGAATTGAAAGATTCGTTCTGGAAACTGTCAATGATTACAGGTTTTTCGTTGACGGAATCAATCCCAACCAGCACACCCTTACCAGGATCTGGTGTTGAGTATACCGGTAGTATGGAAGAAGCTGACCTGGAATCAATAATGTAAGGGTGATCCTTTCTCCTTTTCAATGAGAACGAACTCCTGAGAGTTCTTTCGTTTATGTTGGATATTCTGTGGTTTACAATTCCAAGATAATTCATGGCAGTTTCAAACCTGTGGGCATTCTCCTTGAGATCCAGAGGGTCCTTACCGCTGATACTGAATGAAAGGTCCATATAGAACATGGAATTCCCCTGATTTCTTACCCTGTCCGAAAGAAATTCCACTTCACTGGATTCTCTTTTAAGATCCTGGAATATATGACTTTTCTTTCCATAGTGAAATTTCATTTCAGCATGTCTTGAGGACAGAAGCCCAGCAAGAATTCTTTCAGTCTTCAGTTTATTTACCGGTTCAAGTTTAAGTCTTATGATAACTGGAAAGTCAAAGCTCTCGACTACGGATTCATAGGAATGACCCAGAGAATAATTCATGTCTATTGTGTTATATGTGGTTTCATAGTTTTTAAGCCTGAAATAATTCCTGCCAGTCCACAGAACATGGCTTGATTGAATAGTCTCCGGTAAATCTCCATCATGTCTCCTATCCTGGTCTTTTTCCATGGCAGATCACCTAGACGATTCCCGAGAATATCTCTACAAATTCCTTCCTTGAGGAAATCTTTCTCACGGAAAATCCAAGTGCCGTGATATTCCGTTGGAGTTTATCCATTTCCTCCATTACCTTCAAAGCAGCACTTTGGAAACCTGAAGTACCTGTTGAAAAGTGCAAAACTGCATAATTGTTTAAATAATGGGTATCTCTGAAGGCGTATCTCAGAAGATCTGCGTAATCGTTCTCTATATCCCCTTTCTTATCAGGTAAATAGCCTGTCAAATCAAGAACATGAGGTATTGAGATGAATTCAATGCAGCAGTCAATCTCATTGAGAAGAATGCGGATGCTCTCGTCAACCCCATTCAGATCACCGGGAGGAATGCTATGAAACTGTTCAGATTCAATTTCAAGTATTCCAGCAGCCTCGTTTTCACAATGAGCAATTATAGAATCATCCATTTCATGAATAACATAATCGTTTCTCACTGTGATTTCTGATTTGGAAAAACGGCGTCGAAACCAATGCAATGTGGCTATTCCTGCCACTTCACCATGGACTCTGCCGAAAATCAGATAAGAGGAAGCAAGGAGAAACAGTACTGAAACATACAGGTTGAAATTGAAAAGGATCGCAGATATGGCAATGGAAAGAATAATCAGCATAAACCTTCTGTATTCAATTCCAAAAATATTGGACTCGTATCTTAGAACGTTCCTTGCCACACGGTCATTATAACTTTTCATGATCATTTATCCCATAATTTAGTTCAGATTGTTCAATTGCATTGAAATCGATCTCTCCACTGCTACCATTTCCGGAGGGAGAGAATTTAATGTTCCTCATGAGAGGCAGTGCGGCAACTCCTGTGACCGAGTTGATGCCCGGGTTGCCTGTGGCAATGGATGCAAAACCCTGTGCTGCCACAGCTCCATATTCAATTGTTGATCCAAGGGATGCCCCTGAGAGGAATGATGTTATAGTGCTAAACCTGAAAATAGGGGACTGGCTGAAAAGCAGTATTGGCATCATGGCTGCAAGGCTGATCAATGCAAGCCTCAGGATGAAATCACCTGTAACAAGAGTGGAAATATAGATGGGGATAAGCACAAAAAATGGAAGAACTGAAAGACCTATGAAGAACTTCCAGAAACCAATTGCTGTCTTTTCCATTCCGGGTACAGCGGAAAGGATTGTAAACACAGGCAGTGTAACCATGAAAAAAAGGATGAGTGCCTGTCTCAGTGCAAGCATGCCGAGAAGAGACATTGTGACTGCAAAATAGCCTGAATAGAACACAAGGTTCAGGAGAAGGCTTCCCAGATTATTTCCTGATATATTCTGGGAAATCTGCGATGGTAAATTTATGCTGATCATCAAACCATACCAGTTTATGTTCTCATTCCATAAGACAAGAAAGATTGATCTGGAAATATCAAGAACTGCAAGAGAGATCTGGTAAGAGAGAATTCCAACCGAAACGGAAACTGCAATCCTGACTATGAACTTCCCAGATGATGAAGGGTCCAGCAGAGAGTTTCTGACCACGTATACAAATGACGACAACATGAGTATGATGGAAATTATGGGGATATAGAAATTACCAAGCAGTGTGTTATAGAGGCCAGAAAGACCCAAGAGTTTGAAAATTCCAAATGAATAATGTGGATTCAGGCCATAATATACGGCATAGTACCAGAAAATGGAGATAAGCGGAGAGAGGGCATCATCAATAACAGTCAGGATAGCCGATACTAGGCCTTCGGCAGCCGAAAGACCAATCAAAGGTTCATGCTCCTGTGATTATGTAGTTAAGAACAGCGTAAAGTGCTCCGCTCATAGCAAAAATATAGATCAGTGTTCCAATAAGGGCATTCTTTGTCCGTGTTCGGGCTTCAAACTTTCTGTTCTCATCAGTACTGAAATATCCAATTGCTATTGGAATCCAAAGGAGACCTATAAGTACTGCGGAGATGGAAGCAACAACGGCGTATACACGGTTCATCATTGTAGAAATTTGCTGCGTACTGCTACTAATGGCATTTATTACACTAAGTATAATTGTGGTATTAATGACCATAAATACCATAAGTGCACGCAATATATAATTTTTTAAATGTCAGAAACAGTCTATGCATTTTGATCGGGATATGAGAAATACACAGTAAATTTGCTATTCCTTGGGATTCAATCATCATGGATAATACAATTGAAAATTCATTCATGCCCTAGGGTTAGACAGATGTGAGTTCAGAAATGTGACATGATGAAAGGTCAGGTAAATGAATTTGAAACAATGAGAATGTTTCCAGAGAGAAATGAGATGAGTTGGATCTCTAATTCTGTACTCTTTGACATCCTCTCCTCAGCTGAAGCATCAGAGCTTCCTATTTCAACCACTTCACTTGCTTTATCCCATGCTTCTAAAGAAGGGATAGAGTATTGGTGACTGTGTCCATAGGCGTTAATTCCCCACTGTCCGTGGGTACTCCTGTTTTTATTAAACCGAATCT
>JAMCUD010000013.1 GCA_023379355.1 Thermoplasmatota archaeon | reverse complement strand
TATCCTTAAATACCAGTGACATAATGTGATCAGATGGGGTCATTTGAAAGCGTAGTAATGAGAAGCCTTTGGAGAATTGCCAAGGGTATAACCGGCGAGAAGATCCCTATGCTTGCCGGCCACAAGCTGCTTTATACCTGCAATCTGAGATGCCACATGTGTCCTTTCTGGAGAAGGCCTGATGAAGTTCTGCTCACTCTAAATGAGGAGAAGAAGATGATGAATTCACTGGCTGATTTCGGCGTCTCCTTCATGGGTTTTGAGGGCGGCGAGCCGTTCCTCAGAAGAGACCTTCCGGAAATCCTTTCTTACTCCCACAAAAAATTCTACACATCACTTGTGAGCAATGGCTGGGCACTGAAGGAGAAAATATCACAGGTTAAGGACAGCCTGGATCATCTTTTCATTTCCATAGACGGGATAGGTGAGACGCATGACAGGCTTAGGGGAATGGAAGGATCATACAGGAGAGCCGTGGAGGGAATTGAAGCTGCCAGCCGATATGTTCCCGTATCCCTGAGCAGCACCATTACATCAGAGAACTGCCAGGAGGTAGAGCAGATTGTTGATCTGGCAAGAACCCTTGGCGTTACAGTCTCCTTCCAGATAGCCTATGATTATTCAACAGCAGAATCTATGTCCCCAAATTCCCAGAAACTCAAATCTGCCATTGAGAAATTGCTTGAGATGAAGATGAAAGGAGCCCCTATAGTTGAATCCCATGAATATTTCGAGGCAGTGATAAACTCCTGGTATAAGGGAATACCCTGGAGATGCAAGCCATGGCTAACTCTCAACATAGATCCCCAGGGCAAGGTTGTTCTTCCATGCTATGTTCTGAACGAATACACCGGAAGCGGAAAGGTATGGGAGATGGATTTGAGGAAGGCCTGGAATTCTGTGGACTGGAAAACATATGAGAGCTGCAATAAATGCGCCCTGTCATGTTACCTTGAGCCTTCACTGTTCAACTGGTCAAATGCAGGAATGGTGAAGGAGAGGATAATCGACAACATGCTTTCATACTTCAGTTCATAAATAATAGTCTCAACAAATATTCACATAGTTACATATTTTTCAAAAAGCTTATATCCGTAGAACTATTTTTTATACATGGCCCAGATAGTTCTTACTGCGGACAGAGGATCATTCACAGAATATGCAGGAGTTTCAACCCTGGGATATGTTGCCTGTATGCCATCCAGAATTGTTCCCAGAATTATGATGGACACGCTCTTCACTCCCCCTTCTGCTCATTACAGAAATGGGGAGACCGTGAGGGCACCGTATGCCCTGAGAAAGGTCGAGTCAATACTATACAACAGCGGTTTCACTGATATTGTGGTCTCACCCCCGGAAATGCTGGAAAAAGTGGTCGGCCCGGAAACAAAGCTCATAGGGATAACTGTACATGATCCACTGGGCTTGAGCCCTGTAGCCTTTAAACTGACAATGCTCTTCGGAGGGGGGCCTAGCTGGACAGCAGAATTTTTCTCAGAATTATCAGAAAAAATAGGCAAGCTGAAGAAGAAATACAACTTCAAGGTCTTTGCCGGTGGCCCGGCCACATGGCAGATCGCAATGGAGAGACCAGAGTGGCTGGATTCAATATTCTATGGAGAAGCAGAGCTGGACTTGCAGGAACTGGCAAGGAAAGCCATAAATGGTGATACCCTCCCAAAGGATCTCAAGGGTCGTGACCCGAAGGTGGACCAGATACCCACCATCATAAAACCATCGAGATTCGGTGAGGTTCAGGTTACAAGAGGATGCCCTCGGGGCTGCCAGTTCTGTTCCATAACTCCCGAAACATACAGGAGCATTCCAATTGAGGACATACTTAAGGAGGTGAATCTTAACATGGAGAGCGGGTACAGGAATGTTGAGCTTCTGACGGATGACATACTCCTCTACGGCTCGAAAAGGCTGGCAACAAATCATGAGGCGGTGGTTTCGCTGTTTGAGCAGGTGAAGAAGGCTGGAGCTGAGCAGATATACTTCCCGCACATATCCTCCCCTGCAGTCCTTGATAGCCCCAAAACAGTAATGGAACTGTCGGAGATAGCGGAATACCATAAATACAGGGCAGAGGCACCGGTTGTGGGTCTCGAGAATGGAAGTGAAAGGATCATATCCAAATACATGAGGGGAAAACCATTTCCTTACCGCCCGGAAGATTGGAAAAACGTGATAATTGAGTCTACAGGAATAATGAATGATGCATTCATCACACCATGTTATACAATGACCATCGGGTTCTCCGATGAGACCAATGAGGATGTAGATAAGAGCATAAACATGGTCAATGAAATATTTGACAGTGGGGCAAGGGCCTGGGTGTTCCCGCTTGCAGTTATACCCATGGGGTCATCAAGAATCAGGCACAACCCATTCCCGTTGCTGGAAAAGCTTCCAACGAAGTACTGGGAGTTGCTTTATATAAGCTGGAAGAACGATCTCCAGGTTACAAGACAGATGCTGCCTGAGATGACAAGGAGGATGGGCAGCGGCATAACCCGGTTTATTGTGAATATGGTCATGGACAGGACATTCAGCCACATAGAGAATGTATTCAGGGAGCTCATGGAGACCAATGGAAGAAAGGCATATGACTACAGCAATGTTGATCTGAACAGTGTTACCGGTGTACTGAGGACCATGTACTGGCTTGGATTGACCGCCTTCATGCCAGGAACAGCTAAGAATTCAAAGATGGACGGTGCAACTTCATCTTGATTCATGTTTCCGTTGAAATTGAATTTTTTTAACAGTATATTTTTATCATTCCTCAGTTACTCATAACTGATGCCAGAGTTGAGTGTAGAAAATATCTCCTTTTCATACAAGAACAACAATGTTCTGAAAGGAATATCACTGCATCTTGCAGCAGGTGAGAAAGTTTCCATAATTGGGGAAAACGGTACAGGCAAAACAACCACCCTGAAGATTGTGGCCGGCCTTTTGAGGCCAGGCTCTGGGAAGGTCTCAATTGATGGGCTTTCACCTGAAGATGAAAGATCAAAGGCCATTATGGGATATCTTCCGGAAGATGCCTCGCCATATGGAATGCTGTCTGTCTATGAGAACGTTTATTATGCGGCAAGCCTCCGTGGCCTAGACGATGCACGGGACAGGGCTTTTTCCTTGATGGATACCTTCGGGATCAGGTTATATTCACACATAATTGCAGGCAAGCTTTCACGGGGAAACAGGCAGAGACTGGCCATGGCAATGACACTGGTCCATAGCCCAAGCCTTCTGATCCTGGATGAGCCCCTGAACTATCTGGACATTCCAACTCAGGAAAAAGTAATAGAGATGGTAAGAAAGGCTGACGCCACTGTTGTGGTTTCAACACATGTTCTGTCCACTGCACACAGCTTAACAGACAGGCTCTTAATTCTCAAAGATGGGAAGATAACCTGGGAGGGTACAATTGATGACGTAATAGCCACAGGCTCAGGAGAAGAGAGATTGGAGCATAAAATTGCAAGGTTGATGGAGCAGTGACAAAATACAGGGGGGCAGTCCGGTTTTTCCTTTCATCAAGGATCAATGCAGTTACTGCTGTCGCACTGGGCATCAGTTATTTCATTGTTTTCTATGCAAGTATTGCAATATATGTATTGGGTACCACTGCAGGCAGCCTGATTTCCCCGGAGATTCAGAAGCTGATATCTGTGGCTTTAGTGTCAGTTATGTACATCCTTCTCCCATCTCCCAGGAGGGTTCTCTTCATAAAGTCTGATGCAGATTTTCTTTTCAATTATTCTCTCCCAACGAGGATAATGGCCAGATGTGCCGCTGTTTACGGCTCTCTGTTAACAGTAATTATCGCTGTTCTAATGGGGATATTCACAAGGTTGTTTTCAATTTCAACAGTGCCTGTCATTGTTTCGCTCCTGTTTCTTCTTCTGATGTTTCTGACATCAGTGTTCATGGTACTTTCGTCCATGTTCAGGGCAAACAGAACAACAGGCCCGGGTATAATGGTCAGTATTCTGCTCACCCTTTCATATCTTATTGGAAACCCCCTGTCTCCTGCTGCAATAACCGGGAACCAGTGGCAATTTGGCCTTGTTTCAGTATTTGCCCTAATGGTAATGTGGATATACATATCTATGAAATCACTCAGGGAAAATTCCCTAGGAACGCTCTATTTCAGGGGTGGCAATGACAGGCAGGTTATAAAGAAGAACCTTGACTTTGAAAATCACAGGGGGATAGGGGCATTCAGTTATTTGACACGTACTGTTGGGTTTGTACCAGGAAGATCTGGGGGAGTTTTCCGGTTTAGGTACCGGACTATTTTACTAATAACTCTGTCAGCAATGGTTGCTCTTTCTATTCTTTATATTCTTTTACCGCAATTATTGCTTCCATATTTATTCGTCATTACCTTGATTACAGTGGAGCTCAATTCCTTCGTTTTCTCATATGCGGTCTTCCGTCTAAGATATGAGAGGCTATGGATATCATGGATGCCCTTCAGCAGAGTCCACGGGATGAGGGCATACATAACTTCCAGTGCATTTGCGGCCTCAAGAATGTTCTATCTTCTGGCAATACCTGCTTTAGTTTTTCTTATTTTCCCAAATGAAGAGGTTTCCTTCATAAATGCAGGATTTAATTTCCAGTTACCGTTTATATTGCTATATATTGCGTTTGCCTCATTCCCTGCTTCAGTGTTGAGTATATTCCTTTCCACAATTGTTGCCCCTGAACCCGTAAGGGATGACCTTATTGTCACCCCTTCCCTGGCGACAGGAATCGTATCCTTCATCCCGATCCTTTACGTTTATATCTCAGCGTTAGTGGCTATCTTAACAAATGATTACATCTACGTTTATTCCTTTGCTGCACTTGCTGTTTTTGCGGCAATAGTTCTCTCAAGCCATAAAATAATGGACTTCTCATTTAGGCATATATCGGCATCCCTTTACACTTGATATGGGGCAGTAGGAGTGGTGCCATATATCAAATAATTTGGAAGAAAAGATGCCTGTAGGCTAACATTTCAGGTCCTCTTTTTTAATAGTAAACTTCACTGATTAGATGAGTTGAAAGAACATCAAAATGAAGGGAATATCACACCATCTCTGATATTCCTGGAAACAACTGTGGCCTGCGACTACAGTTGCAGGCATTGCAGAGCAAACTCACAGCCATTTCCCTCAAAGGATGAGCTATCGCTGGAAGAGTTCATTGATATAATAGACCAAATACATGGAATATGGGGGATAAGGCCCACTCTTGTAATAACTGGAGGTAACCCCATCATGAGGCCGGATATTAGGTCTATCATATCATATGTCAGAAAAAAAGGGTTCAGGTTTGCATTTTCACCGGCTGCCTCTGAACTACTTGACGATTCTTCTCTGAAGTTTCTGAAAAACAACCGATGCAGCTCTTTGTCACTGAGCCTCGATGGGGTCAGCCCTGAGACCCATGACTGGGTCAGGAGAAGAGATGGCAGCCTTGCCTTGACACTTGACCTTATATCAAGGATCAGGGGTGCTGGCCTGAAGCTTCAGATCAATACGGCTGTAATGAAAAAAAACTTACTTGAATTGCCTGCCATAGCATCGCTGATCAGAGATTCTGGGGTTTCTGCATGGGAGGTATTTTTCCTGATCAATACTGGGCGTGGGACCAGCCTTGAAGGA
>JAMCUD010000012.1 GCA_023379355.1 Thermoplasmatota archaeon | reverse complement strand
GTACCGTGAGAATCATCCACTCTGGTCTTGCAACTTCCTTGTTCAGACCAAAAAAGACCAGTTCATCATCCCTTATCCTCTCCATTCTCTCCCTGATTTCCTTCGGCGTTACCTTGATTCCCTCTTCCCTGAAAGTGGTTGGTTTATCAAGAATCAGTTTACTGTGCTGAGTCCCACAATGTGGGCAGACTGTTCTGGATGAAGCTTCATCTGTGATCTTCTTTGATACAAGACCAATAACCTCAGGGTCTGAACCTGAAAGAGATATGTTGGACATTCTCTCTCTGTAGCTCCTGATTTCATCCTCTGTGAGTTTAATCCTTCCGCATGACTTGCATGTGGAATCCAACAGAGTCTTTATTTCCTTGATGAACCCCACGTGAACAACAGGCATTGCAAGTTCAATATGGCCAAAGTGACCGGGGCATTCGTCTACTTTCCCACCACACGTTGCACACTTCAGGCCCGGTTCAATGACCCCCATGTGAAGATCCATCAGGCCCCTCTCTATGGGATACCCGTCGTCGTCATATGTGTCGGCAGTTATTACCTTCACCTGCGACATCTTCCTGAATTCTTCAGGAGAAAGCAGCGCGAACTGTATTCTATATATTCTCTTTGAAATTCCACCAGTCATTTAAGATCACCCAGTACAAGTCTCATCATAACGCCCATTGAACTCAATTCATCCCTCATCAGCTTGAACGCATAGCTCGTTTCTATGGGATGTATGTTTCCGGTATTTCCGCAGACAGGGCATCTGGGAAGACCTTTCTTTCTGTCAAGTATTGCTATGTGACCGCAGCTCGGATTTCCACAGACGTAAAGTATGGTACCGTCACTCTGATCCAGGAGACGATCCTTGATCACCATGGCTGCACCATGGGCAATGAGTGTGTCCCGCTCCATTTCACCAAACCTCAGACCTCCCTGCCTCGATCGTCCTTCAGTAGGCTGTCTTGTGAGAATCTGCACTGGACCTCTAGACCTGGCATGGAATTTTCCTGCCACCATATGATGCAGTTTCTGGTAATATATGACTCCTGTAAATATATCCGCCTCCAGTTTTTTCCCCGTTATTCCGTCATACATGACTTCAGAGGATGAGTTTCTGAATCCATATTTTACAAGACCGTCCCTCAGGCTTCTTTCCGGTTCTCCACTGAAAATAGTGCCGTCTACGATCTCACCCTTCATTGAGGCAACCTTTCCCCCGATCATTTCCAGAATGTGCCCCACTGTCATTCTTGAGGGTATGGCATGCGGGTTTATTATCAGGTCCGGGACTATTCCGTCCTCTGTAAAAGGCATATCCTCCTGCGGTACGACAGCTCCAATAACTCCCTTCTGTCCATGTCTGGAGGCAAATTTATCGCCCAGTTCCGGAATCCTTTCGCTCCGCACTCTTATCTTTACGACCCTGCTGTTGCTCTCGCTCACTGTGAGGAAGACATTGTCAACAAAACCGCTCTCGTTGGGTCTCATTGTGATTGATGATTCCCTTCTCCTCTGGGGTCCTAGCTTATCAGCGCCTTCCTCCAGGAACCTTGGGGGAGATGTCTTTCCGACCAGAACATCTGCACCCTGAACAAATGATTCAGGGAAAATGATACCGTTCTCATCCAGATTTCTGTAAAATTCTTCGGCACGCGCACCTAAAACATCATGAGTAGGGATTTCGAACTTGTCCTCCTGCCCTCCGGGATATCTTCTCTCTTCAGCGCTGTAGGTCCTGAAGAATGAACTTCTGCCGAGTCCTCTCTCCACTGAAGCCTTGTTGAAAACAAGGGCATCCTGAATGTTGTATCCCTGATAAGACATTATCGCAACAACGAAATTCTGTCCAGCGGGACGCTTGTCATACTTTATGAAATCCATGACTCTGGTTTTTACCAGCGGGACTTGCGGATAATGCAGCATATGCCCTCTTGTGTCTGTTCTTATCTTAAAGTTGGTAGAGGCGAGCCCGATTGACTGCTTAGTCATGGCAGATGCCATTGTGATCCTTGGAGAAGAGTTGTGCTCTGGATATGGTATTACTGAAGCGACAACACCGAGAATGAGAGCTGGATCAATCTCAAGATGTGTATGCTCCTCTGAAAGAATTTTTGGAGCTTCAAATGTACCTCCACAGATCTCACACTGAAGAACAACAGGTGCATCGTCTCTGGAGTCTCCCGGGTTTGTCCATTTCAATTTGCTTCTGTATAGGTATGAATGGCAGGATGGACACTTTTCCGGAAAATCATAGGCGTAAATGGCGATGTAGAGATTTTCTTCCTCCTCTGCATCTATGTATTCAAGGGCCCCTTTCTTTATAAGATCCTCAACGTTAAGCTCTCCTTTTGAAAGGAGGTCCAGCATCTCACGATTCATTACAGTGTTTCCATTCTTTACAACAAGAAGGGGTCTCCTTATTCTACCCCTGTCACAGTTAATTATAACTTCTCTTGTTTCAGGGTCAAACCTGACGTTGACTTCAGCGGATAACTTCCCACTTCTTCTGTAATCTCTTACCTTGTCGGTAAGATGTTCCGGGTTCCTGTGGTACCCTATAAGGTCTCCATTGAGGTAAACCCTTCCAAGTTCTGCCTCCTCTCCAAGAACCTCCATGAGATCCATTCCCTTCAGAGTTTCAAGAACTATCTGAGGGTCAATACCTTCAGTCACGTTGATGAACAGAGCTGCATTCTTCACCAGACCGCAGTTCTGCCCTTCCGGTGTCTCATTAGGGCAGATTCTTCCCCACTGAGTTGGATGCAGATCTCTAGCCTCAAAGTGCGGCTGTGATCTCGTAAGAGGGGAAATAATCCTTCTCAGATGGCTCAGTGTACTGACATTTGATACCCTGTCAAGCAACTGTGAAACACCGGTTCTTCCTCCGGTCCAGTTGCCTGTTGCCATTGCATGCAGGATCTTCTGTGAGAGGAGGTCCTGTCTCACTGCTGGCTTGAGCCTTATTCCCTTCTTTCTGTTGTATGTTCTTTCAAGCTGGTATTTGAGGTCTTTCATGACTGCCTGGAAAGCACTCCTGAAAAGTTCGTCCAGAAGATCTCCGGCTTCCTTGACTCTCTTGTTTGCCAGGTGATCCTTATCGTCTTCTTTCTTTATCCCAAGATGCAGTTCCAGCAGCGCTCTTGACATTCTGCCGAGATAAATCGCCTTCCTAATCCTGTCTTCTGGTCTGTCTCCCAGATGTGGAAGAAGTGACCTGTCAAGCATCTGTGAGATTTTCTTCTCCCTGAATTCCTTGGCCTGGCCCGCTGCGAATCTCTTTTCAAGGCTCTGGATGGCATCATCTGTGGTAATTACTCCGTTGGGTGTGAGATGTTTGGGGTTTCTGCCTTCCTCTATATTTGCATAAATTATTGGTTCCATTCTCCGGTCTGATGCAATGGAGTCGTGAATGTTAACCTCCTTCTCCATTCCAAGAGCCTTCATGAGAATAACAAGGGGAATTGGTCCTGCCACGCTGGGAATCGATACGTTTATAATGCCGTCAGTTCCCTTTTCCATGGAAGTGAGTGCCCTGAAACCGGACTTCTGCGAAAACACCTTTGCAACTTCAACCCTGGATTCGTATTTTTCCTCGAACTCCACCAGTATCTTGTTTGGAGCAAGATCCTCAAGGGAAACAATGACTCTCTCTGAGCCTCCAATGATGAAATATCCTCCAGAATCATCGGGATCTTCGCCTACATACTGGAGCTTTTCCCTTCTAGTCGCATTGACTGGACCGTTGTTCTTATCTATATACTGCTCCAGGTTGCTCCCGTAAAGGGTACATACCTTTGATCTTACCATTACCGGAATATCGCCGATCTTCAAGGTCTCCTGCTGCTTATCTACCCCGTCTTCCAAAACACTGACTCTAAGGGTTATTGGTGCAAGATAATTCAGGTCCCTGAGTCTTGCCTCTGTTGGAGTGATCTGGTTTGAAGCCCCCGATGCCTCCTTGATCTCCGGACGCTCGACCCATATAGTGGGTTCTCCCACGTACTTCCCCTTTTCCCTTATCCTACCAAAATAAACCTTGATGTCCCTACCTCCCGTCTTGGTGGGATCAAGAGTCAGAACTCCTGGCTCTTCATCCTCAGAAATTTTAGTCTCATCCACAATCTGTTGCATTACGCTTTCAGGATTTCCCTGAGTTGCTACAAAATTATTGTAAGAATCTATCTGATGGCTGACAACACTGGCGTTCTTAAAAAAATATTCAACAAGTTCCTTCATCTAAAAACCTCACTGGTAATTACCCGGTAATACTCTGAATAACCCAATGTAGGGCTCTTCCTTACAATCTTGATGACAGTACCTCCCTCAAGAGGTCCATGAATCTCCTCTAAGGCCTTTATAGCTGGGTCACTCCTGCTAATCCTGGGCAACAGGTCTTTAGCTATTCCCAACTCCTTTAAAACCTTATCCTCTTCACTCTTCTTTATTAAATGATGCTCTGGTACAAGTTCATGCTGCAGCACATTAAGCCTGGCCATATTGACACCTCTCACGGGCCCGGAGGGGTTCGAACCCTCGACCACCTGGTTAAAAGCCAGATGCTCTACCTGGCTGAGCTACGGGCCCATTATTCTTGATGCCCCTTCCCATTGTAACTACGTTAATAAAAGTTAGGGAAAAAAAGGAAGAGATGTGAAAACCAGGGATATTAAAATATTATGAGCCTGATGTAAATGCACGAAATTCTCAAATGGAGCGAGGCTTAATAGGAAGATTCTCCTCCTGTTGGCATTTGTCTTAATCCTGACTGGATAATACATAAAATAACTCATTATGAAATAAATATATTGGTTGCCGAAATAACCAGCCATGAAGATGAACATAGACGGGGAAATGAGACACCTGTTTGCTGTCTGGATGGAGAATGGAACCGTCAGGCTGATAGATCAGAGGAAGCTCCCTGAAAAGGTTGAATTCTTTGAAGCACGAAACAGCGATGACATTGCACTGGCTATTAAGGACATGCTCGTAAGAGGAGCTCCTGCCATCGGAGTTACTGCCGCATATGGTCTTGCTATGGCAAAGAACAATGGAGAGGACATGGATGCTGCAGTCAGGAAGATAGGTTCTACCAGACCAACTGCATATGATCTCTTCAAAGCAATAGACTATATGTCCGAAAATTCCTTCCAGGAGAGTGCTGCACGAAGATACTCAAATGAGATTAGCAGCAGATGCAAGAAGATCGGTGAATATGGAAATGAACTTATTGGAAATAACTCAAGAATCCTCACGCACTGCAATGCTGGTGCACTTGCTGTTGTCGATTGGGGAACTGCTCTGGCCCCTATGAGAATTGCACACAACGAGGGCAAGAAGATATTCGTTTTTGTTGACGAAACCAGGCCTAGATTGCAGGGGGCAAGACTCACTGCATGGGAACTTGGGCAGGAAGGGATCGAACATGCCATAATAGCTGACAATGCAGCCGGACATTACATGAAGGCAGGTAAGGTAGATCTAGCAATAGTCGGTGCCGACAGAATTACTGCTTCCGGAGACTTTGCCAACAAGATCGGAACATACGAGAAAGCCGTCCTTGCGAAGGAGAACAGGATCCCTTTTTACGTGGCCGCCCCAGGAAGCACCTTTGACTTCTCCCTATCCGGAGGAGATCAGATACCCATAGAGGAAAGATCACCAGATGAAGTTCTATACATTGAGAAAGAAAGGCTTGGCCCCATGAACAGCACCGCATTGAACCCTGCGTTCGATGTAACTCCTGCGAGGTATGTAACTGGCTTTATCACTGAATATGGAATATTTAAGCCGGAGGAACTTTCCAGACTGAACAGACTCATGGAGAGGGACATTTTCATGAAAGCAACCGCGAGATCAGTGAAATAAATATAAGGCGAATACCAATTAGAGACCGTTGAATGAAGAACCAGAAGTAACTCCATGGGATGTTTCCGGTGAATTCAGGGAAGCTGATTACCTGCGAATTGCAACCGAATTCGGAGCCAGAATAATAAACCCAGAACTGAGATCGAGGATAGAGGGGCTAGCGGGTGGAAAGAGCCGTTTCCTTGATCAGGAGGTCTTCTTTGCCCACAGGGACCTTGATCTGGTTCTTGATGATATTTCTGCCGGCAGGGATTTTTATCTTTACACAGGAAGGGGACCTTCCGGGAAAATGCACTTGGGCCATCTTCTTCCATTCATGTTTACAAGATGGCTCCAGAAGTCATTTAATGCAAATCTGATCATACAGATAACTGATGACGAGAAATTCCTCTTCCGTGATATTGCTTGGGAGGATCTGAGTATAGCCACAAGAGATAACATCCTGGATATTCTGAGCCTGGGGTTTGAACCGCGGAGAACTCATATCCTGATTGATTCCCTTAATGGTTCTACACTCTACAGGAGGGCTGTAGAGGTCTCAAGAAACATAAATATCTCACTTTCAAGATCGGTTTTTGGTTTCACAGACAGCGACAATGTCGGGAAATATTTTTTCACGAGTATTCAGTCCGTACCTGCATTTCTTGTCAGTTCCATACTTGGAAGAAACGTTAGATGCCTCATACCCCACGCAATTGATCAGGATCCGCACTTTAAGGTGTCCAGAGATGTTCTGCCAAAGCTCGGATACTTGAAGCCATCGTCCATAATTTCAAAATTCCTGCCTTCCATGCAGGGCAGCGGCAAGATGTCGTCCTCTGATCCAAACAGTGGGATATTTCTCGATGATCCTCCGAAAACTGTGAGGAGGAAATTAATGAAATACGCGTTTTCCGGCGGTAGAGACACAGCTGAGGAACAAAGAAAATATGGGGCAAACCCCGACATTGACTTCTCATTCAATGTATATCGGCTTCTGGAGAAAGATGGTGGTAAGGTTTCTAGGGTAAAGCAAGAGTACCGGGATGGAGAGTTACTCTCGGGTGAGCTCAAAGAGATGGTCGCTATGAAGATCAATGAGGTACTGCAGCATCTTAATGAGCAAAGAAATTCTGTCAAGGACAGCATAGAAGAATTCATGTTCACTGAAGAAAGGATTTCGAGAAGTTTTACAAAGTGACAACGCACAGATAATGAAGAATTAAAAATGACAGCCAGTCGCACTTTCCGTCCCCTCGCGGAAGACAGTACACATACGACCTGCGCCAAGCTTTACCGTCGGGTTCGGAATGAGACCGGGTGTGACCTTGACGCTCAAGCCGTCACGTACCACTGATTGTACAACTTTATTTAAGATTTTGGTTTGCACCCACCGTCTTTGCTGATTCTTATCCTGCCCGACTGAATCACATCAGTAGGGCGCTTTGAATTGAGCCTTAATTCTGAAGAATTATATATCATGTCCATATTTGTTCTTATGAAATATCTCGTGGTGACAAGCCGGGCCCCCATAAGCCATGAGATTGCAAATGGGAAGGAGGTCATAAACAAGAATGTTGGAGGGGTTGTCACCGCCCTCAGAAGACTTATGATGCAGGAGGGAGGGACCTGGATCGCCTGGGGAGACGGAAATGCAGATCATGACTATATAAATGAAGATTACGAAGGCTACCACATTTCCAGGATTATACTCGATATCCGGGATAGAAAAGGATTCTATGAGGAATTTGCAAACGGCTCACTGTGGCCGCTTTTCCATTACTTCCGGGATCAGATGAAGCTGAGCCCGACAGGGTTCAAGAAATATGAGGAGGTAAACAGGAAATTTGCGGAAAGAATCATGAAGTTTGCAGGCCGTGAAACCATTATCTGGATACATGACTACCAATTGATGATGGTCCCTGGAATACTCCGTGAGATGGGGTGCAGCAACCTCATAATCTTTACATGGCACATTCCCTGGGTCGCCAGTGAATTCTATTCCATACTCCCTGAGGCAAAATTACTCCTTGAGAGCCTCACCAAGGCCGATATGATCACCTTTCACACAGAAATTTACGAAATGAACTTCAGGGAGTCTGTAAGGAGACTCCTTGGAGACGATCCGCACTATATGACCAAGACCTTCGTGTTTTCTCTTGGGATAGATTACAGTTACTATTCCTTATCATCACTGAACAATCTGCCCCTAAAGCCATTGAAGGGAAAAAAACTGATATTCTCGGTAGACCGGCTGGATTATACAAAGGGGATGATAAACAGAATTATTGCAATTGAGGATTTAATAAAACGGTACCCGAAGTCCAGGGAGAAGTTTGTCTACGTGATGATTGTGACGCCCAGCAGAACATCCGTTAAGCAGTATATGGACCTCAAAGAGGAAATTGAAATGACCATAGGAAGAGTCAACGGGCTCTATTCCGATCTTTCATGGCAGCCAATTGTCTACATATACAGGAGGATATCCGACAGTGTGCTCATAAACTATTATAAAAAGGCAG
>JAMCUD010000011.1:3740-7219 GCA_023379355.1 Thermoplasmatota archaeon | reverse complement strand
GGCATACTGGTGGATAATTTCTCGTACATATCGTTGTGGATGGGTATGTAACATATAACATACTTCACCGTGGGAACAGCGATCTAGCTAGGAAAATAGGAGTTTTGGAGGATCTTGGTAACACTCAGTTCCCCCTGGCTGATCTCACAGCATTCAGGAAGAGGAAGATATCATTTACCCTGAACGAACTCAAGATATTGAGGGAACTTATCCTGCATCCCTTTGTTTCAAGCAAGGAAATTGAAAGAACTGTAGGGCTGGAGCAAGGAAGTGCCGAAAAAATAATCAATAGGCTGGCGGCGCGGGGTGCTTTCAGCCTAAGAACCGCCTTAAACTCAAAGAAAATGGAAAATGGCATAATTTTTGCAGCAGTTCTCACAACCTGTACTGGCTGTGAAAGCAAGGTGGTGGAACACATCATTTCGGCTTCGGATAGCGACATATACAATATGGATGACAATTACGTTTCTTCCGTACTTGTAATGGGCTATTCAAAAAACTATGCGAGAATGCTGCAATGCCGGGAATGGCTTTCTTCCATTCCATTTGTAACCAATGTTACAACATTCTCGCCAGTTGACACCTATCCCATTTCCGAGGATGAGGTTATCGATGCCATAACCAGCAGGATAAGCCTTATGGAGAAAAAGGAAAACGTGAGATCAGCCTGAGGCTTTCCCCTTGCCAAGACTTCTTGCAATCAGTATCATTATCAGTGACATTATAAGAAGTGCGCCCCCTATCACTCTCCACATTAATACGTACGAGAAATTATCCACCAGTATGCCGGAGGTTGGTGTGCCCAGAATTGTCCCCATGCTTATCATCATAAGGCTCACTCCGCTAAACAGCCCAATTCTCTCCCTTGGGGCTATCTCAGAAACCATGGTTACATAGGTGCTGTTCCAGCCAATTGCACTCATGCCTATGAAGAAGGTCAATGGCGCAAGGATAAGCAGATTTCCATGTGATACTGAAAAAACCAGGAATAGGACCCCTGACAATGACATCAGGAGGGATATCATGTGGGATCTGCTCTGGGAGAACATGCGTTCTGAAAGGCTGATCCATACTATCCTGCCGAATACCGACCCAACGAGCAGCGTGGCCAGTAATATTTCAGCGATCTCCAGCTGAATTCCCATACTCCTATCGTAGACAACATAGAATGTCAGCAGACTAGCCTGCCCCCACGAAAGAAAGGCAACTGGAAGGCTTACAGATATTAAGGTCCTGTTTGCCCATGTCCTGGCAAATTCAAGAAAATATCCACTCCTGATATTTTTCTCCCGGCCAGGGTGTTTATCACGATGGACAGAAGCTGAAACAGCAATGGAAACTACAGCCACTATGATGAGGGCAACCTGCAATGAAAAGTGAAGTGCCAATAGAGGAAGAGAAATTGCTGCAAGAGCAGCGCCCAGGGGAACTCCTGACTGTTTTATTCCCATTATCCTCGCATGATTTGGATAATATGACCCCATTACCGCACTGTTGGTTGAAGGTGTCACAATGCCGTATCCAAACCCTATCATATAGAAACCGGCAACAAGCTCCGGAAAGCTTCTTGAAGCTGCAGCCAGCAGTGATCCTACTGAAATTATGGCAAAGGCTATTTTCAGGGCTGTCCGAGATCCAAGGCGGTCAACGAAAAATCCCGTAAGAGAAGAGACTGAAAGTGACCCAATAAAAATGAAGCTTGTTATGAGCCCAAGTTGTGCAGAGTTCAGCAGGTAATGTGATTTCAGGAATGGTGTCAGTGGGGAATAGGCGGAGTTTGCAAAGTTCCCCAGTGTCATGAACAACAGTGCCTGGAGGGCAACAGAAAATAAACGGCGAGATGATTTCGTGTGCTGTTATCACTCGCTGTATTCTTAAACTTGGTTAATTTTAAGACGCTACTGTCCTGCTTGACTCCTGGGCTCTATTATCCACTCCTCGCCCCATCTTTTGAGGTCCTCAAGTGAATATTTGAGAGATTTTCCCTTATCCGTAAGGCTATATCTCACCCTGAAGGGCCTTGTGCTTTCAACCTCCCTTGTTACTATTGAATGAGCCTCAAGATATTTCAGAGTGGATGATAGTGTTTTCGAGTTCAGACCCTCTATGTTCTTAAGAAGATCGTTGAAGCCCATGGGGCCGTCATTTAGGTACCTTATGACAATAAGCCTCCACTCTCCCCCAATCTCCTTTATTGCCTCTACTATTGGGCAACTGTCCCTCTTTGGAGATATCTCCTCCGCTTCAGTAGATTTCCTTAACGTCATCTTATGTAAAGTAAGTTACAAAGATTATTTAAATATAACTGTTATATCGGGATTAGATATTCAATTAGATAGAAATGAGTAATCTAGGGTGGAAATATGGAAGAACAGAAATGGACTGTGGACAAGGTGCATTCGAGCATAGAGTTCAGCATAAGGCATATGATGATATCAACTGTTAGGGGAAAATTTACAGATTACGATGCTGAAATTACGGGGAACCCGGATGACTGGAAGAGCATGAAGGCCAAATTCGTCATAAAGGTGACCAGCATAAATACAGGAGAACCTGACAGAGATAACCATCTGAGGTCAGATGACATTATGGCCATGTCAAAGTATCCAACAATAACTTTTGTAACCAAGAAAATTTCAGGCACCCCTGATGATCTTACCATAACGGGCGACTTAACAATAAAGGGCATAACGAAGGAGGTTACCTTCAAGGGCGAATATGGGGGAAAATTAAAGGACCCATACGGTAACCAGAGATTCGGGCTCACGGCATCAGCCGCAATCAACAGGAGTGACTTCAACGTGAAATGGAACATGGTTCTCGAAGGCGGCGGAGTTATGCTGGGAGAAAAAGTCAACCTCTTCCTGCAGCTTGAGGCTTTTGCCCCCATTGCCCAGAAAGAAGTTGCCCAATAAATTCACTGTTTCTTCTTGGCAGCCAGTTTTTTAGCTGCTGCCCAGAGTATTTTTGTTCCGTTGAGGAGAGCGGCTTCATCAACATTGTATGTTGGGCTATGCTGGGGGCTTACAATGCCTTTGTTCTCATTGCCAACTCCAAGAAAATAGAATGCTCCTGGTACCCTCTGTAAATAATATGCGAAGTCCTCGCCACCCATACTGGGCTTGGGATATAGTATTCCCGATTTCCCTAGGAATTCTACTGCTGTTTCTTCTATGATCTCAGTCACCTGGGGTGTGTTTATAACAGCCGGATAACCCTCCTCGTATTGAAATTCATATTTTGCGCCATAAGCTTCGCATAGTTTAGAAAGCAGCTTTTCCATGCTTTCCCTTATTATTTTCCTTGTGTTTTCTGAAAAGGTCCTTACTGTGCCGGTCATTTCCGAATGGGCTGCAATTATGTTGTACCTGTATCCAGAATTCATTGTTCCGAATGTGAGCACTGCAGGCTCCTGCGGATCCACAAGCCGTGAAACCACTGTCTGTGCCTCAGTCATGTAGAGGGTACCAGGAGCATTC
>JAMCUD010000011.1:0-3730 GCA_023379355.1 Thermoplasmatota archaeon | reverse complement strand
TGAACTCATCAGCATTAGCCATTGCTTCCCGGGGGAAGAGGGCGACTTTGCCAGAAGGAATTGTTGACATTACATGCTGCCCAATGATGAAATCAATATCCTTTAGAGCGCCGGCAGCAATTAGCCCCTGCGCTCCCCCTGGAGGCCTCTCCTCTGCCTGCTGGAAAATCAACCTCAGGTTCCCATGAAGATGCTCTGATCTGCCGGCTTCCAGCTTAGCAAGGCCAAGCAGCATGGACATGTGAGCATCATGTCCACAGGCATGCATTATACCCCTGTTCTTTGACGCAAAGTCAAGGCCAGTTTCTTCGGTTACTGGGAGGCCATCTATGTCGGCCCTGACCGCCACATTGCTGCCGTATAACCTGCCTTTTATGTCAGCATATAGACCACCCCTAGGCACTTCTATGACATCCAATCCCATTGATTCAAGTTCTTCCTTGAGGAACTTCAGTGTCTTGGTCTCCTGAAAACTTAGCTCAGGATTCTCGTGAAAATACCTCCGTTTTGCAATTATATATTCATTCAACTCTGAATCCGAAAGTTCTTTGCTAACCATGACACAAAATGGGAAAGATAGAGATAAAAATATGTTTCAGAATCCAAACAGTCAAGATTATTTCATCTTTTCAAGTGGATCACTATAATCCAGCTCTTTTATGGATTTTGAAATCCTTGATAATGCCTTGAGTAGGGCTGTGATCAGGTTAAAGAAGTCCCTCTCGTTCTTTATTTCTGAGTACATTGTAAGCATCGTCTGCTTCTTGCCGGATGTCACGGTGTCTACTATGTCTTTGGATATATCTGGCATGTTGTAAAGGATTGCCTTCACTATGTCTGAAGTTCGTTCATCGGACAGTGCATACAGCACGGGTACCAGTGTGTTAGCCAGCTTCATTATGCCGTTTGCGAATTCCTTGGATGAAACAAATTTTCCGAAGAATTCTACGTCTGTTGGCAAATAGGACCTGGAGATGTTTTTGAGCAGCTTTATGATGCCAGCCTGTTCCAGCTTTTCCAATATTTCAAGCATGGAAAGGATGGATTCCGCCTCCTTGCCAATCTTCCCTATAACAAGCTCCATTTCGTCAACAGGTTCGTCGCCGTTTTGTTCCTTTTCAATAATTTCCATGATGCCACCTCACATTATGCCTCTGAGCATACCTGAAAAGTAAGTATCTGCCGATGTCCACTTCAGTAGATAGTCAAACTTGCTTTCGTACCACGCCCTTGGAGGCTTGCTATAAGAGAAGTACAGAGTCATTGCGGTTTGCTCCCCCGTGACCGTTGTACAAGCCACCTCGCCATTATATGCATCTTCATATACATGCCCAGATGTTTCGTAAGCAATCCTGTTTGCAAGATACTCAGATTCAAAGTGTGCAGTTGCCCCTGCCTTGGAGATTGGCAAGTTAGTTGCATCCCCTATGGCAAATAGATCGTCATAATCAGCGTAGTTGAGATGATGCCTGTCCACGTCAATATATCCTGATTCGTCTGCGAGCCCTGAATCTGTGATTACCTGTTGCCCCTTGTGCGGAGGCACCAGTACTAAAAGATCGTAATCAACAGTCTCACCCTCCAGGGAGTTGACAGTCCTCTTCTCTCCGTCTATGCTTTCAACATTGAACAGCGTATGGTATATCACTCCTTTCTCGTCAAAAAGCCTCTGTACCTCTTCAGCAACGTTTGCCATTGTGAATACCCTGTTAAGCGGATAGATGTAATGCACCTCCGTCTTGTCCCTTATTCCCCTGGATTTCAGATAGTCCAGAAGCTGGAATGTGAATTCATAAGGTGCAGGAGGGCACTGAACTGGGATGCTGGACTGGCCGACAACTATCTTTCCTCCCTTGAATTCACGCAGTTTTTGTCTCAGGCTGACCGAAGATGGCAGATCGTAGAAATGGTTTGCAAAAACTGAATATCCTGGAACATCATCCGTTGAGAACCTGTCGCCTGTCGCTATAATGAGGATATCGTACTCCATGACCTTACCGCTCTGCAGCTCCACCTTACGGTTAGTGTGATCAATCTTTGTCACCCTGTCTTTTACGTATTCCACACCTGCGTTGATAAGAAATGCCGTGGGCTTTACACTGTCCTTGTAGTTCTTAAGATTCAGCGGAATGTGAATGCCATCTGGTTTGAAATAGTGGTACCGGGAGTTGCCTATTATGCTAACAGAAACTGTGTCTCTGTCGGTGAGGAGACGAATTTTGTTTGAGATTATTATACCGGCTGCTCCGTCGCCTACCACCACAACTCTGGTGTTTGCCATATATATCACTACTTTACTTTTCTCATTATTATCTCGTAGTAGCCGTTACGGTCAAACACGCCGACCAGCTCATTGCCCGACTTGCTTATCCATGCAGCTGCATCTTTTTTGGTACCGCTATCAGTTGAATATACTGACAGTACCTCGCCAACCTTTGCCTGCTTGTAGGCCTTTATGAGTTCCATCAGTGGACCGGGGCAGAAACTTCCCCTGGCATCTATAATCTTATCTGCCTTAACACTCTCTTCTACTGCCATAAAATCACCTCACCTCAAATGAAAAGCGTCATCTTGGAATCCTTTGCCATATCTACAAATTGTGAGACGCCAATTACATCTTCTACCATCGGATCGAGATCTTCCTTCCTTATCCCCATTAGGTCAGCGAACATTGCACAACCGTATACATGGACATTGCCGACTTCTGCAGCCTGCTTCAGAGTCTCTTTCCAGGAAGGTACCTTCTTTTCTTTCATTAATGAGAACAGCTGCTTCTCCATGCCCTTGCCCTCAGGTCCAAGCTTGGTGTTTTCTGGGGCATTCTTCCTCATCTCCATAAGGGCCCAAAAGGTAACGAATACGTTTACGTCCATTCCGTTGGCCACGGCGCCAGATACAATAATTGATCCGGCCATAAGCTTGTCAACAGTTCCCGATTCCAGCACAATTGATGCCTTCTCAGCCAATTTATCACCGACTAAAGAGCGTCAGCTTGTATTAAAACCGGATGCCTTACCTCTTAGTATTTTAGCTAGAAACATAACGTAAAATTCAAATATGTTAAAAACTGAATATCCAGTATAATTCCGCAAAACTCCTGATTTAGTGCGATATCTTTCCAATTCTTGTTGAAATCAGCCAGTTATGCAAGATATGCCTGGAAATTGGAATTTCACAACGTTTTTTCTGTTTTTATGAAATTTCGATGGTTTACACTATCGCATCTAGATATTGGGGTCTCATGCGGTTGTAAGATATTGCTTTGAAATAGGCCCTTTCTGCTAGTTCACCGCACAGTTGTCACCATTACATTTCCAAAAGGAATATGTCTCTCGTGACGGCATATGGATGCTCCGCCAGCGATCTTATTCTATATTGCGCTTATTCCTCTACTGTACTTCACTGGAAGCTCATGGTTCCTAAAAGTGTCATCCATTGTTCCATTGGTGCCATTGCAATCAAATCCGAAATATCCCTTGTCACAGCAGCATTTGATTCCTGGCATTTAGAGAACAATCTTATAATCAAGGACATTTAATGGAGGGTAGCTGGATTCAGCGGCGTACGCCACGCCTTCTGATTATCCTGAACAGATCCGAAAGAGTGAGTACGCAGAATATCAGACCTATGAGGAAACATAGGAAGAAAAATATCTCAGAATCAAGATAGAGGAATGAGGTGTTGTCAGGTATTAGCCCTCCAACAAAGAAAATTATGAGCAGAAGAATTC
>JAMCUD010000010.1 GCA_023379355.1 Thermoplasmatota archaeon | reverse complement strand
CCTGGATACGTCAATCTTCGTGAATTCCCCTGAACCTGTACCGGTTTGAGATATATCAGTGGGTGAGATTCTTTTCGCGTGGTCCTCTCCCTTCACCGCATAAAAATAGACTTTCCCTGACGTTGGATCCAGAAGCTTTAGGATGACACGTCCCAGAGTCGTCTTTCCGGAACCACTTTCTCCCACGACTCCGAATATTTCTCCCCTCCTGATCTCTAGATCAATGTGGTCAACAGCCCTGACAATCTTTGTGGCTTCTTCCTTTCCGTAAAGTTGGCCATATGTCTTGGCCCTGAGGCTGAAGTATTCCGTAAGCTGGTCAGTCTGTACGATCGGATCCCTTGGCACGTACCCTAGTTTCTCTGACGAGTGGGGTTTCACATCCTCCACGAAATCCCCATCTACAAATTTCTCTGAATAATGGCACCTGCTGTACCTTCCTGGCAAAACCTCCTTCAGTTCCGGTACCTTGGTGCTACAGAGACTGTCGGCGTACTTGCACCTGGGAGCAAAGTAGCAGCCGGGTCTTTCTGAGAGTGGGTCCGGCAATGCTCCAGGTATACCGTCTATGTGAGACTTGGTGCTGTCTATGGAGGGATAACTATTGAGCAGCGCTCTGGTATATGGATTAAGGGATCTCTTGTAAACGTCCCATGTAGGACCTATCTCCATTATCCTGCCTGAGTACAGGACCACAACTCTGTCTGCAAGCTGAGAGACTACCCCAACGTCATGTGAAATAACGATCATGGAGTTTATGGCTGTTCCCCTGAGTCTTTTCAACTCCGATATGATCTTTGCCTGTGTTATGACATCAAGACCTGTTGTCGGCTCGTCCGCAATGACCAGTTTTGGGGAGAGGGCAAGTGCCATAGCTATGACCGCACGCTGTTTCATTCCTCCGCTGAGCTCATGCGGGAACGCCTTAAGGGCTGATTTGTTAAGTCCGGCAGACTGTATAACCTCTATTGATCTCTGCTCAATCTCCTTCTCACTGAGGTTTGTGTGGATCCTGAATACCTCTCCTATCTGCTTCTCAATGGTATATGCTGGATTGAATGCATTCATTGAACCCTGAAATACCATTGAAATATCCTTCCACCTCATTGAAATTAGCTTTTCTGAAAGTATTTTCCTTTCCTTTCTCTTCAGCTTTCTGTAAGCCTTTCCAAAATGTTCAGCGTCCACTATTACGTTTCCGTTGAACGCAATGTTACCGCCAATTTCTGCGTTGTCGGATATCAATCCCATTATGGCAGTAGCAAGGGTCGTCTTACCCGAACCGCTCTCCCCTATTATTCCCAGGGATTCCCCGTTCCTGAGGTCAAGGTTGACATCCTCCAGTGCCTTTAGTCTTCCCTCGTACGTATCAAATGTAACTGAAAAGTCATTTACGTTAAGTACGCTGTTTGTTTTCACTAAATGTTGCTTCTCTTGAATTTCAATCATCTTATCTTCTCCTGATTCTTGGGTTGACTACCTCGTCCACGCCTCTGGACAGGAATATGAATGCCATTATGAAGAGGGTGAGCGCTACGGTTGGCGGAATTACCCACCATGGTGCAGAGGCTGCGAGATAGAAGTTATTTTCAAGCGGATTCAACATTGCACCCCATGTAAGTATTGTAAGCGGAGCGACACCTAGAAACTGGAGAGTTGCTATACCGCCCACCGCACCGCTTACATTTAGGGCAGTGAGTGACCTCAGGAACGGGGAATCCCTGGGCAGCATATGTCTTCTAAGTATCTGTAAGGTTCCTGCGCCCGAAACCTTGGCTGCCTCCACAAAGGCTCTTTGCTTAATACTCCTTATGATTCCCAGTATTGTAAATGTTGTGAAGGGCCAGCTGAGAAAACTCAATATCCATATTATATTGAAAAACGAAGGGCTTAAAACAGAAGTGAGTGCAATGAGCAAGGCAAGGCCCGGGATGAGATATATCACAAGAGTAACCGTGTCAAGAGCCACTGACACAAAACCCCTGTAATAGCCTATGATCATTCCTAGAACCAATGCAATGGCAATGCCAATGAGACCTACACTTATTCCTACTACCCAATCAGGTGGAAAACTTGCAATGAACTGGCTCCATACATCGTTTCCCTCAGTGTTTGTTCCGAGGAGAAGTGTTGTACCAGACGGAGTGTGGAGTTCAGGCGGCATCGGATTTATGGTAACTCCTGCAGCAGAGTATACTACGACGTTCCCGTTAGACCCGGCAAAAGCTATGGCTTCCTCGCCGCTGGAGGCATCCAGTAAAAGAGATGGTTTTGACAGGTTTACCAAGCTCTTTTCCTTGTAAATAGATTCCCAGTTAAATGGATTCTTCCCCAGAGAATCTGAAAGGGAATAGATAATCCCGTTCTGTGAACTTATAATGTAAGATCCAAGACTTGGAATAAATACAGGCGGTGACACATAATTCCCATATGAACTGCTCAGAGAAACGTTTCCAGCTATAGTGAGAGGAGCGCTCAATAAGTAGCCTTTGAAATTGCTGATCACAAGCACTGATGAAGGAAGTCCACTTTCCCCCTGTGATGAGGATATGGCAGAAATTGAACTTGAACTGCTGAAAACCCGGAAATCGGTACCGTTGGACTGGTAAAAGCCATAAACATAGTATTCCGATCCATTCCCATTCATGACTTCAAAAACTGAATTATATGAGTTGAATGTGGACTGATAGGCTGAGGGTATGCTGTATTTACCCGTAAAAGTATATGGCATATGCTGAGACCATCTTACATTTCCCGTTGTAGCGTTAAACGCCTCAATTGTACTGCCCCAAGTTATTATTACTGATTGCATCTCTGCCATTTTGCTCTGGTAATAGGAGCCCACAAACTCCAATGAGTTAACGGCGCTCGTATTCGATATCCTTTGAGACCAGAGCTGAGCTAAAGGAACATCAGACAACTTTACCAGATATGTACCGGTAGCATTGAACCCCACTGCAAATATTGTTCCGTAATCTCCAGGTATGCCTGAAAACTCCTCAAATGGAATATTGGGAATCACAGAAGTATCTACGGGAAAAGAACTGGACGCTGGTAACATTTGAAAATTAAGACCGGTATCATACTTTTGAATGTTTGATGCCACAAGGCTTCCGACTCCAGGTGAACCGCCACTCCAGATAAGTTGGGCTAGGGTTATCTGTCCACCTGATGTTGCTACCATTACATAATTGCTGAACTGTACAATCCCTGAAGTAGATTGTCCCTCAAGTGGGAATACACGAATTCCGAGGACGTTTTGCCCTTGACCGACTGTTATGTTAAAGAGATTCACTCGGGCATTGTCCTTAATTGACCTTGCTGAACCCAGTGAAATAGCATAAACTGCGCCGCTTGATGTGACAGTGTATACCATATTTGAACCGAGACTGTCTGTGGTAGAAGCTGCAACAGGAGAAATTGTGGTACCTATGGCGGCAGGTTTACCCACACTTGATGAGGTCAGAATTTTAGCCTCTGTAGTATCTATTGATGGTGCCACATAGGAAAGTGCATCATGATGTATTTCCAGCACAGGTGAGAGAAGAGCTATTATGGCAAATATGACTATTATGTAGAAACCAATCTTGCCATATCCTGACCTGTAGAATATCTTCCACTGCTTCTTAAACTGGTACAGCCTGAATTGCATTCTTTTTCTTCTAAGTTCGCTCAGTTCTTTTCTGCTTCTGCGATCTGAATCCATCAATTCACCTACAGTTTTATCCTTGGGTCGAGCCATGCGTGAATAAAGTCAACGAATGAATACGTTATGATCGTTACCAGTGATATCACGAAGAGAGCGCCTTCAGCAAGCGGGTAATCAAGTTCCAGAGTGGCCTGGTAAAGCAGATGCCCCATCCCAGGCCAGGAAAAAATAATCTCCACAATCACTGCCCCACTCATAAGAAGTGCAAACTCAAGGGCCATCCTTGTACTGATCGGTATCATCGCGTTCCTGGCTGCATGATGGAACATTATGTTTCCCTCACTCACACCTTTGGCCCGAGCCGTTGTTATGAAATCTTCTCCAAGCGTTCCCACCATGGCGGCCCTGGTCGTCAGAAGATGTCCTGCGGCCTCTATAATTACAAGAGCAGCAGTTGGGAGGAACATGTAATACAAGACCCCGCCCCAGTGTAAAGGCTGAGATATCCATCCTATGGGAAAATCTGCCCTTACAGGGAATATGGGAAACTTTGCGGTGAGATATATAATGAGAACTATAGCTAGAACAAAGAAAGGAATCGCATTTAGAATATTAGATGTAGAGACCAGAGCACTTTCCTTCTTTGTACCCCTGAACCAGGTGGTCAGAATCCCAAGTGGTATACCAATAAGGAAAGATATGACTGCAGCAGTACCGAATAACAGGAGAGTATAGGGCAGCGCCTGTTTTATGATGTCCCATACCGAGAGACCCTCAAAGTAATCAAAGCCAAAATTGAATGTGAACATGTCACGCATATATATGAGGAAATTTGCGAAATTCCATTTGCCGCCAGCCAATCCAAGTTGAGCCTCAACAGCCTGGAGCTTACTGGAAGAGAGACCGGCTTTTTTTGCACCAAACAATAAGAGCTGTGCAGGATTGCCGGGCATTAGTCTGTAGACAACAAAGATGACCACTGCCATCAGTACTACTAAAATTGCATCCTGAACTATCTTCCTTGCGATTAGATAAGGATTCATGCCTTTTCTTATAAGAAAATACAATATATAATGGTAACTAAGCGCTTGTAATGATTCTTCGAACCTTATTATGGGTAATTTCATATGACACATTATTATAATATTTCATGGAGATAAGCCGGTCTTATCATGCGCAGCTTGAACTTGATGCGGACATGAAAGGTTGTGAAGATCTCACTTAATACTTAGGGAAGTTGGGAAACATGATAAAGCACGATCAAAGTCCAAAGCTACTCCCATTTGTTAGCAGTGGCGAATACATGGATGCGCCCGCCTTTGGCAGATGCTATGGAGGGTACAAGAACACAATGAATTCGTAATGTCTATCAACGCCAAAATTCCAGGGATATCCTATTCTATTCACACGATCGAGGGGACTGTGATCCCTCTAACTGTGAAGAAATAAGTATCGGAAGCGACCTTCAAATCCAGTACCATGGGAAACGGCAGATATGGGCACGGAAAACGTCAAAGTTATCTGGAAACTGTCATTGGAGTTGCCATATCGCATTATCGGAAAGAAGTGCGAGGAAAATAGGTTAAGTACTACCCCGTCT
>JAMCUD010000009.1 GCA_023379355.1 Thermoplasmatota archaeon | reverse complement strand
TCATATCATAAAGAATATAGAATAAACCCAGAACCATTCTATTCGCAATAGGGGCACTTTATGGACTTATCATATTTCATGTTAGCTAATACATCCGGATGGTCATAATTGTTGCTATTGCAATGGAATTACAGTTCATATTGATTGTTTGTAATTAACTTCCCTGCTCCGTAATGAATACAACAAGAAGATGTCGCATTCGAATCCCGCTATGTCGTTTTTCTATATTCTTTATGATATGACCAGATATCATTCAAACTTGGATTTAGGAAGCAATGGCGATATTCCCGCAGCTTTTGCCAAGTATTCGGAGTACTCCAACATCTTTTTGCTTGTCTTATCAAGCTCATCCCTCAGTGTCTTATTGTATTCCCATTGATCTTCGTGCGACTTTCTAGTTATTTCCTCTTTCCTCAGATCTTCATAATCGAGTAACAATGGGTGCCACTTTGTTAGCAGTGGCCTCAATTGATAATTCAATATTTCTACAGCAAGTCTTCCAAGAGAATAATCGGCATTCTCGTGAGGGATTGCAACCTCTGGGCCATATTTCCTTAGCACTTCCCTTGTGATTGAAAATATAGAATATAATGAGGTAAGAGCCTCCCTAAGCAAACCTTCCTCCTTTCTAAGACCTATGATAGATATTCTAGTGATCAATTCTACATACAATTCCCAAGCTGCATTCTTTTCGGCTTCGTTTGGTTTCCAGACCCCTTTTATGTGCAAGAATGGGAGTCCTAAATCTATCTCAATAGATTCAAGTTTTTTTTTCATAATGTCCTCTTTGGTATCAATCGCACCAGTGGTTTCCCCGATGGTTATTGATATACAATTTCCGATTGTTAATTGGGTTTATTTTGTTCCGCTTTTCGAATGCCTCCTGAATCCACTTTTGTACATGCTGAGGGCTTTCGGACCATAGATAAATACTGGCAAACGGAGGGCTACCGTCGTTGCGTTTCTCGAGATTGTCATATAGTCTTGGTGGAATTGTGCAAGGATTGCAGGTATTACTCTGTTTATCGTAATCTGTATAAGTGGGAAGTATTATTCCCAAAAGACCCGATCTTGGGTTATATTGTGTTTCCCGAAGGCTAGAATAGATTTCCCAATCAACGTGCTTCCTTTGCCATGTATGGGCTCCTACAAGTACAACTGTGACTGTAGATTCCCTCAGGTATTCATCTCTTATCTTTTGCCTTATGTATTCGGTATTTGAGTTAGGATCTATATCCCCAATTTCTACGGATCTTGAAACCGTAACATCATAAAGGTCTTCAAACAAATATCTGAATTTGTCCTTGTATTGCTGATCTTCATCGTGGTAATAACTCACGAATACTTTATGCCTATCATTCATTTCATAACCCTGACTGCTAACTGATTGAAGCATTATAATTATTTCGCGCTTCAAATCATTTGATTTCCAAAAATTAGTTGCCTGTCTTCTTTCTTATGTCCACCACACGTAACAGTTCCTTTCACAAGATATATGGGTTTTCTGGGGTTATTATTTTTCTACAATTTGGCCAAGTCTGGTATAAAAAGAGATACACTCTTGCTTTGTAAATCTTAAACTGGAGTGTCTGCGTAATTATAATCCCCTCCAACACCGCCAAAAGGTCGTTTATAGTTGCAATAGTAAGGTGGTATTTCGTCAATACCGGGTTCAGTATCTACCTTGTATTCATTTTTGGTTGAGCAGCAGGTTTCTATATACACCTGAAGAAGTGCCATTTGTAACCTTTAGAATGGTCTTCGGCATTTGCTTGCAAGCTTGAGGGCCCTCTTCTTATACAGCCATTATTTAGAAAGTGATTCATATTATAGTTAAAAGTAACAACTGCCATCGAATCGTCAGTTAGCCTTACCTGGCAAGATGTATATTTCATATCCATCCCTCAATTCATTTCCTCATCTCCTTCCTGTCAACCAAACCTATCCTTGGAATGCCAGCCAAAAGCATATAAGGCCCTAGTCCAGTATTTCTGTCAACTTTAAGAACAATTTACCAATACATTCAAAAGCGGCAAAAAACTCCCTATGGAAAATATCAATCAGATGCGCCAAGAGATCGATGATGAAAGAAAAATATGAAGACATCACACTCAAGATAGATGGAGCTGGTAAGGTCATGAAAGGTCCAGATGGAGAGGAAGCAAAACAGAAAGCGAGGAAGAACAAAGAGGTGAAAATATGGTAGAAGAAGGAAAAACACTGAAGGAAGTCCTAGACAAGATTGGGCAGAAAGTAAAGTTTGAAGGGGAAATGAGGGGCAATTTGGCTAATGTAGCAAACGAAGCTTCCTCATTTCTCTCGAGCCAAGAGCAAGAAAAAAGGGTGTTGCTGTATGGAAAAGTCCAGAGTGGTAAGACAAATGCCACATTGGCCACGATTGCCTCTTGCATTGACAAGGGCTTGCGGCTTTTTGTGCTGTTGACGTCAGACAACATCTCACTGTATGACCAAACTCTAAAGCGGGCGAGGGACACGATGACCAACTTAAAAGTGGTCAGTCACAAGGAAATCGAGCAGTCAGTAAGCATCACTGAAGTAGACAGGGCAATAAGGCATGGGGGTATCATTATAGTGTGCACAAAAAATTCAAGAAACCTTGAAAAACTCAATGATTTCCTAGATGGGAGCTCAGAGAAGTCCATTCAGGCGACAATTTTTGACGACGAGGCGGATTTTGGGAGCCTAAACTCGAAAATTAATTCGAGGACGGCCAGTGAGGAAAGTCGGATCTTCAGTGAGGTGAACAGGCTTTTGGGCATATTCCAAGAAAGGGCACATGTCATGGTGACCGCAACCCCGGAGGCGATATTTCTGCAAGGATACTATAGCGCAAGGAAGCCATACAAAGTCTTTCAGATACCATCAGGCAAAAGTTATACGGGAGGGGAAAGCTATTTTGACCTGGACAATGCCTCAATTAGGTACAGGGCCAAGATTATACCCGACAACGAGGTACAGGCATTCCTGGAGGCTGTGAGGGAGGGAGCCCGGGAAACGCCGGAGATCAAAAGCCTGAGGGATGCAATCTTGGATTTCATTGTTGGGGGTGCAATAAAGAGTCAAATCTCCAAAGAAGTCGAGCACTTATCAATGGTGGTTCACATTAGTTCAAGAGTAAGCGTCAATGATGCCCTTGTTGAACAGGTAAAGAGAATAGTTGAGGAAATAGACGAAAAGACGTACAATGGAGACAGGGATTTTGAAGACGAGCTCCACGAAGTATATCAGAACTTTGTACCGAATATCACATCCCAGATGCCGGACTTAGACAAAGTGATGGGGCTGGTAAAGGATCACATAGGGGCGGCCAACATAGAAAAGGTGACTACGGGGAGGGGAAGGGACGACCCCCATTACGACAGGCTTTACAACATAATAGTCGGCGGGGACAGAATAGGGAGGGGGCTGACTATGGAAAACCTGATCACTTTCTATTATGCACGGTCGAGCGGCGCGCCCAAAGTTGATACAATGTTGCAGCATGCCAGGGTATACGGATACAGGGAAAACATACTTGACGTCACAAGGTTATACCTGACCAACGAACTGTACGAGATTTATGACGACGTGTTCAAGACGGAGAAAGAAGAATGGATTTTCTATCAGGAGAGCAGAGAACCGGAAAATCAGGTAGTTCCGCTCTCGGTTAGTCATGGAAGTCCCCTCCGTCCAACGCGGCGCGAAGTAGTTCCTATTCAGAGCTTGATAAAATACTTCCCGGGAAAGACATACTTTATGAAAGGGGCAACTGATAAGAACACAAGGAAAATAGATGACCTCTTGAAAGATTTTGACGAAAATGGGAAGGAACCCAAGGAAGCCAGTTACGATCTGGTAAAAAATGTCCTCAGCCTTTGCACGACAGAGGATTTCAACCAAAGATGGGATACCCTAGCCATCCTGAATGCCATAGGCAAGTACGTGGATGATGGTAAGAAGCTCTACGTCATAAAGAGGACAGAAAGGGATCTGAAACATGATTACAGGGCCGTCTTGGAAGGCAGCCAGGATGATACTACCAGAAGAGATGACGGGGTCATAGTTTTCTACTACAGGGTGAAAGGTGACAAAGAAGGCTGGAATGGCCAAAAAGCTTGGATTCCGGTGGTCAGGTTTCCAGACAGGGGATATGGTATCTATTTTACTTCTGTTTCCGCCTTTTCGGAAGAAAGCGAATCTACCGAATAATGTATTGACAAAGGGTTGTAATTGCCAACCTCATCCACATTTATATACGGGGCTGCAATCTGATAATGGATGGTACGATCAAGTTTGCACACGGAGAAACAGAGGAAAGTCCTATCGTTATTCAGTGGGGCAGGAGGGCTGGACAAAGGCTTCGAAATGAGTGGCAAATTCAAACTATCTTTCGCCCTTGACAATAAGGAGGATGCAGCAAAGACCTACTCCAGGAACCGAGGTTTTGGGATATTGAGTGGGCAGACGGCGGGTGATGGCTTGGAATCCAAATTCTACTGCGGGGACATAAAAGAACTCCAAATGGACCAACTGCAGGAAATCAATCCCACTGTTATCATCGGGGGACCGCCTTGCCAGGATTTCTCCGCAATGCGTGGCACAAATGAGAAGAGGAAGGGCATAAGGTCAGATAGGGGCAGACTCTATGCGCATTTTGTGAAGGCATTGCTCTACACAAGGCCAAATTACCTGGTATTTGAGAATGTACCGGGATTAAGGCACAACGACAACGGCATTTCCTACAGGACCATCAAGGGTGATTTTAGCAACCCGAAGGCGAATGCTGCGATAATCAAGGAACTGGCAGGAAACGGATTTCCGCCACCGGAAAAGGGTTATGAAATCATGTTCTCAGGGATTCTGGACGCATCCCGATTTGGCGTCCCGCAGAAACGGCAGAGGCTGGTTATGATTGGGGTAAGGATGGATATGTTGGAAGCTGTGAATGCGGATTTGAGCGATGTGAAACGCAGGCTTGCCTTAACGCTAGGGGGTGAAGGCTCAATTTTCAAGGATTTTCCATTGACCTCCATGGAGGCGATTGAGGGAGCGGCATTGCCAGACCTTGAGGGGTTTTACAGCGACCTCGTAAGGGAATGGAAATTTAAATTGGCCGGTGAAAGGCTAATGAAGTGGACAGAGGGGGGGAAAGCCTTCACGGGCGACATAATGAGCGATTACATCCGTTCCAACGGCATAAAGAATTACAGTGATGAAATGCTCGAGGAAGTGTGGAAGGCTCACACGAAAGTGCTCAAAACATTAGGGTTCTACGGACGCCATCTCAGCCCTGAAATTGACTTCGAAGATGGAAGCAACAAGCTTGGAAATGAGAGGGGCCCGGTGATAGAAAGGATGAGAAACATACCTCCCGGCAAAAATTATTCATTCGTTGACAACACACAGTTCCAAGTAAGGGGGGACGGGATAAGCGTAGTATACAGGAGGCTGCATCCACTCAAGCCCTCATATACCGTCCTTGCGGGCGGCGGAGGGGGGACGCATGGATATCACTACCTCTATGGCAGGTCATCGCTGACCAACAGGGAGAGAGCAAGGCTCCAGTCGTTCCCAGATGATTTCATGTTTGAGGGCACACAGCTTCAGGTTAGGAAGCAGATAGGCGAGGCAGTTCCTCCACTGTTGGGGAAGATTCTTTCCGATGCCCTTGACTTAGTCGACAGGATGCTGGATTGCCAATAGCTCTTGAAAAAGTTTTCCCTATGCTGCCCGAAGAGTCCATTATGGGCAGTACTCTTTAGCTGACGGTCTCATGAGTATCCCCATCCGTTTGAGACGAAGGGCCTCCTCATCGATCCGTGAGGGGGCGAGGATTCATTCTTTTCCGTACCCATCCTCTTCGGAGCCCAAATCGGGCACCCCTACAGGCTAGCGGGAAACACCCCCCAGTTGTTAGGCATTTCCTGGCGGTGCCGGTGTCAATGGCAATCAGGCTTATAGGGGAAAGGGGCGCTGTCTCAATGCGGTTCGCCAGCGCCGCAAAACAAGCCAACCGAAATCGGTCGTCCCATTATGGATCACCTGTACTTTCCAGTATTGCCCGCTTGCATTTTTCCGGATGGGCATTTATGTCATGCTCCCACAGCCTGACGACTTTCCAGCCCATAGAAAGTAGCGTGTCATTCACCCTAGCATCCCGCTCGATATTGGCGCTGATCTTTTTCATCCAGTATTCCCTGTTGTTCTTCACGTTCAGCCTTGGGCTTGTCTTCATGGAGAAGCCATGCCAAAAGTCCCCGTCGCAAAAGATGGCAACTCTGGACGATCTCAGGATAAAGTCGGGTTTACCAAAAATATTGGCGGGATGTCTCTCGTAATCCAGATCAAGGCTATCGAGCATTTCCCCGACCATTTTTTCGATGGCAGTTCCAGACGACCTGATGGATGACATTATTCTTGATCTGGTCTCTGGAGACTCTTTTCTGGCCATACAGTAGCAATAACGCATAGCAATTATTTCTATATGCCGCTGTCTACAGCCTTACACCCAAGAATCAATTCCAGGCGGAACTTCAGGTACTCTGCCTTCGGCACTGCCCATTTTTTAGAGGGCCTCTCGATCTTAACTCCTTCCACAGCCTTGAGGATTGAGGACAGAACAGGATAATCATCATTGGGAGGGCAAATTAACACCGTCCCCGAGGCATCCACGGAAATCAGACCTGTATCGAAGAGGGAATCGTGCAACGAACACAGGCACAAAACGTTGGCGGGATCTCCCCTTATGTCGGCTCTCGCACTCCACGGCACTATATGGCTGGCCCTCAAAAGAGGCGGGTAATCGAGGCCGCATATGCAGCAGCGGTTGCTGTAGTTAATCAGCGCCATGGCCCTTACCCTTTCCTGACCTATCCTGCGCTTAGCTTCGGTGAGCAAATCCTGCAGGGAATAGTCTTTCGGCCTCTCGACTCGACCCAGGCCCTTCTCATAATTGATTACGTCTCCTTCCGAATATATATTGGAAGCTTCCTTGGAAAGCTCCTCGATATCGAGATGGTATCTATCCCACACTTGCCGGTCCAAATCGGACACGTTGCTCATCCCCCTTGAAGTACTGTCGGGATCGAGGCTACGGAAATTTGCCGTCTTGAGCACAATCGAATCCGTGGACTTTCCGGTTAACGCGGAAATTCTTTTCACCTCTTTGGAGTTCGTCAGGGCAACCCTCCTCCCCCTCGAAAAGTAAAGATCTAGCGCAAGGATTTCCTCGCTCAGCGTCCATAGGGCCATATACGACTGTGGAGTTCATGCTCACTGCAGGTTTAAATGTTGAGATCGGGCTCCTATGGGTGTTCCGGGAAATGTGCCTCGCTATTTCATCTGGTTCCCACGAAAGAATTTATCTGCCCGCGATTAAACCAATATATGAAAGAACTTATGAGCAAAATCAACAAGCCGTACAGAACCCAAATGTCTTTTGAGTAACTGCTTAGGTAGTATATGAACACCTTAGGCACGGTTCCAAGATATGGCACTATTATGGCAAGGAACGCTAGAGGAATGAAGAAACACATCGGTGGTCATGAGCCTAATCCTGTTTCCGCTCAGGGTTCCGCTTCTATCGTTTTCCCATCCTATCGATACGTTATCCACAGGTTTAAAAAGAGCCGGTTCTATCTTTTCCCTCAGGTAAGTTCCTATAGAAAATATGACTATGTATTGATCCCAAATAGGAACGAGAATGTAAAAGAGCAATCCGCGGAAGAGAAGAAGCAGCGATACGGGACCGTGGACGAAGGCAACCTCGACCAAAGCTATTGAAAGATAAGAATCTCCAGAGATAGCCCAGAAGAGTGCCTCAATCTTGCTAGAATCTCCTTTCTCATTTCCGTTGTAACGGCAAGAGCAAGGCGAAAATCCTGTTCCCCTATGTTAGAATCCTTATCTTTAATGTCCGTCATACCCATCCCTCGACCCATTTCCTCAACTCCTTCCTGTCATCATCATCAAACGGGATGTTAAGGTAATGCTCATACTGTGTTGTTGTGGTATGTCCCTGAGATAGGGCAATCTGTAGCGCTTCATCGGGATAATAGAATACAAGCCAGGATTCCCGGGTCTTTCGGAACGTTTTGTTATTGACGGGATTTCCCTCGAGGGTCCTCATGGAGAGCCTCCTGAGTTTCATGTCCAGGGCAGGTAGTTCAGGCAATGGGTATGAGGCTTGGAACAGGTCCGGTACCAGTGTCTTTTCCATATCACTCAACCGTATTGTCCGTTCCCTCTGCTTTGCCTTGACCTTGAGCATGGATCCCCGGGGGAGATAGACAAATTTGCCATCCATCCAGTCAGGATTCTCCCTGAACTTCTGCAGCTCGGCATACCTCATTCCTGTCAGGAGTAGAGAGGTGCATATCCTCCTGGTGTCAGGATCCATGGCCTCCCTCAGCTTCTCGAACTCAACAGGCCTGAGGATCCTCACCTGAAACTTGAAGATCTCACTATGGCTCTCAAAACATCTGTTAAGATACTAACAAAACTTAACGCTTTCCATCAGGTTTCGGTCTTGGAATGGTAAGGCCACAATTATTCGGTATATAAACCCCGTTAAGTTTTAGCTTAAAAGTTAACTTTCAATTTTTGAAACAATCCTGATCAAAATGCCTCTCTCAGCAAATGATCATGGTGATTCCATTCTTTTCTCCTATCTGTTTTCTCCACTTATCCTCAAGAGTTTTATCTATAGTTTTAATTTCTTTACCTACATAAGCGACAATCATTATTACGCTGATGTCGCTATTATTTTTCCTTAATTTGTCAAGTCTCTTCAAGTCTTCCCGTATGCCCGTCAAACCGTCTCTCGTATCATAAATCATATTGTCCTTCTTAGTTTTTAATATGCGCTTAACCTCTATGAAATAGTTAATCCCTCTAACTTTGTCCCAATAGTACATGTCATATCTGTGTCCCCTTTTTTCATTGTACTGGACTTCTACCTGCATATTCTCTAAACCTAGCCCATTTGATAGAAGCTTGTGGAAAATTAAAGCAGCAACTGTAGCTTCGTATGGGTAAATATATTTATCCTCAGGGTCCTCCCTGCTATTCTTCCTGACGATCTCTCTCAATTCCGAGCCAGCTTCTTTTGATAATTTTGAAAGTAAGTCCTCAAAACTCATAACTATCATAAACAATTAAGTTAGACCACAAATACATATTAACCTGCTCACTAAATCAATGTTAGAAAAAGAGAAAATGCCAATAACTGAGCAATATAAACTATCTAATTCACTTAGAGACTGTAAAACACCAAGCTATAGATTTCCTTTAATGCTGGAATCTGAATTCTTGACTGGAACTTTTGAAATTTTCACAAATCTATGATCCTTCATTTTGACCTTTTAGCTGAACCATGCCCCTGATGCTTATCCAATGGTTCATGGACGTCATGAAACAATTCTCCATTTGATCGCCAGACTGATACATCATATGAATTTTTCTCCCTATTTATCTCCATGTATCTTTTACCCCACTCTTTTGACTTTCTTATTTAGGAATCACCAGATTTAGTTTTGACTGCATAATCTCTTTGTCCTTCCCTTTTTAACTTAAGAAGCTGACAATCATGAAAGCTTAAGCTTGTCGTACTATCCATTGTGACATTCATATCCTTGTGTTAATTTTTAATATTTAATCATTACTAAAGAATTTTACAAACTTCCAACCTTAAAGGTTTAGAGATATCTCATTTATCAGCCACCTGGCATTATTCATAACCCTGTTCAGATTCTCCTTTCCCAGATCCTTGCCCTCGGATCTGGCATTGTCAAGGCATCCCTTGATGTATGCCGCTGAGTCTTCCCTGAAGTCAAAGCCGAAATGCGCTCCGACCAGGTATGTTGACAGTTCAGCCTCAGATTCCGCTATTCCCCTCGGTACCTTCCTGTAAAGATGCTCAAGCCTTGCATGGCTCATCTAGTGTATGAGCGTGTGAAGACCATTCAAGCCCTTACCAGGTATCTTCATTACAACAATTTTCTGCCCCTCTCCCGAATGGGCAGTGTATCCCCTGGCACCATTGCGGATTGCACCCTCTTCCACGGTGTAATGTTCCTTTGCAATCTTCTTCAGTGTATTGTATAAGGTTGTGGCCTTAACATCCTGCTCGACAGGTTCCACTTTCCAGGAATGACTGATGTCTGTGAGATATCATAAACAATACCAGTGCTGAATACATGAGTGGAACCGCCACCCTGTATGTTGAACTTCTCCCTGACAAGCTCCTCTATGGCCTCATCACTCAATCCTTCCTTTCTCTTCTACTCTATGAAAGCCTTGACCCTTCCAGGACCGTCTTTCCTTCTGGCACCAATTGGATATAGGACATCAATGGGTTGGGTATCAGGGTCTAACTCACGGCCGAAATATTTCCACTCATTCCTTGACCTCACTATTGTTGCGTTGGGAAACTGGTGCTCGATCAGCATGGAATTGAATGAGGAATAGTCCCCCAGTGTACCGGAGTATTTCTTCATCTGCAGCAGCTGATCCACGTTCGATATCTTAGAGAGATCCCCAAGGATGTTCCTTGCCTCCTTTTCCGGATCCTTTAGGGATGGTCATGGTTTTTACCTGAACCTCCCTGACATTTGTGCTGTCATCACATGAATGTTAATGGGAAAAGAATGCTGAGGTGCATCGCTCCCAGAGAGGCAATCCCTCCAATTATAAAGGAAACCACAAAGAACACGATGATATAGACGATCCAGGCGATAAATGCAATAACTATACCTCTGAACCATCCGGTGTGTAGCATGGTTTTAATCACATACACCACTCCAAGGAGTCCAAGGATCAATCCAAGTGGAAGCAGGAAA
>JAMCUD010000008.1 GCA_023379355.1 Thermoplasmatota archaeon | reverse complement strand
TGTGACCTGTTTGGTTCAAAGTACGAAAAGATTCGGGATCGCACGGTATGGACCGGAGGGGATTTGAACCCCTGGCCTCTTCCATGCCAAGGAAGCGATCTACCTCTGATCTACCGGCCCATTCATCCTGTTGGGTTTAGGTTCACTCCTGATTGAAGAAATGCCTATAAACATTATCGTATGCCATCGATGCATGCAGAAAAGAATTCATGTTTTCCTTGAAGGGTCAACTGGAGATGACGGACCTAAATCTCCGCTTACTGATGATTCCAAGAGTGCAATCTCATCGGGGGTCATGCGCCATCCCATGGCCCCTGCATTTTCCCTTACGTGATCTGGGTTAGATGCTCTTGGTATGGGAAAGACGAAGTCGTATTTGCTAATGAACCAGTTTAGTGCAATCTGGGTTATGCTCTTTTTACCATGATTCTTCTCAATTTCCTTCAAGACCTTTGATCCAAGCGCTGATTCTGCTGTCAGCTTTCCATGGGCCAGGGGAAAGTATGCCAGGATAGATATCCTGTTTTCCCTGCAGAATGGAATTATGTCTTTCTCGATATTCCTGTGTGCGACGCTGAAATTCATCTGCGTTGAACTCAGAGGGTGCTTCTTAAGACTTTGAACAACCATTTTTGTCTGCTCAAGGCTGAAATTGCTTATTCCTATGTAACGTATCTTTCCCTGATCCACAAGATGCTCCATGGCCCTTAGCCCTTCCTGGATCTTGGAAGTGCTCCTGGATGGAAAATGCATCTGGTAGAGATCAATATAGCCTGTTTTTAGCTTTTTGAGGCTTCTCTCGCATGATCTTATGAGTTTATCGTATGAGAAATTTCCTGGCCATACTTTTGTGGCCAGGAACAGATCCTCCCTTGGCGTATCCTTAATGGCTTCAGCAACGAGCGGTTCACTCTGGTATATTTCCGCGGTATCTATGAGATTGATTCCTGACTCTATGGCTGCCTTTATGGCTGCTATGCGTCTCTCTCTTCCTGACATGATTCCAAAGAGCCTGGCAGGAACGATCCAGCGAAAATCGTAGTAAGTGCCAACTCCCACCGGGCTTATCATGGCATCAGAGGCTGCAAACCTAACCCTCTCCATAATGACGTATCTGAGCCACCATATAAATAATACACCATGCCCAGACCGTCATGTGAAATTATTTCATTCCGCCAGTGCAACACTGATAATTTTTATAGATACATAACGCTTTGATCCCTGCAAATCCATGGATTCGGGAAGATCTCCCTCTGAAGGGAACCAGGAATGGCACGGGCCTAACATCACAATAGAGAAGTACCAGATTCAATCTGGTTTAACAGAAGTTGAAATAGTAAAGTTACCGGATACGTCTGAGACTATGTATCTGGTGAGGGAACCTGATGTTTCAAAGTCACAGTTTAACGAAATACAGAAACTGAAGGAAATGATATCGAGCTTTATCCCTGATCTTGCCGGATCATCCAGGAAAAACGCACCTGACATGGAAAAGCTTATACAGTCTTTCATAAGGGAGAGGATGCCGTGGCTTTCCGGGATGGTAAAACAGACATATGAGTATTACCTGAATAGGGACTTCAACGGATATGGCGTAATCGATCCAATTGTGAGGGACAGAAACGTTGAGGATATTTCATGCAACGGACCTGGTCTCCCGGTATATGTCTTCCACAAGGTCTATGGATCAATAATGACAAATGTGTCCTTCGGATCCGATATTGATCTTTCTTCGTTTATCATACGGCTTGCTCAACTCTGCGGGAAGCCCGTATCAATCAGTTCTCCCCTCCTTGACGGAATTACACGGGACGGACACAGAGTTGAAGCCATCTACTCCAGAGAGGTTTCAGACAGGGGGCCAGCCTTCACAATAAGGCTGTTCAGGGAGAGCCCTTTCACTCCAACAGAACTGATCAGGACTGGCACGGCGGATTCTTTCATGCTTTCCTACCTATGGTTAATGGTGGAAAACCTGAATTCCGCCCTCATAGTTGGCGTTCCGGGATCGGGTAAAACATCAACACTGAACTCCATACTTATGTTCGCGCCGGAGAATACGAAAATCTTCAGCATTGAAGAAACACGCGAACTCAACCTGTCCCACGAAAACTGGGTTCCGGCGGAAACCAGAGAGCTGCAGAGAAAGGGTCGTGAAGGCATCTCAACTTTTGGACTGTTTGACCTAGTTAAGGTAGCCATGAGGCAGAGGCCAACCTACATAGTGGTCGGGGAGGTCAGGGGGAAGGAGGTTTACGCATTATTCCAGGCAATGGCGACAGGCCATACAACGTACTCAACAATTCATGCGGATTCTATGCACTCACTTATGAACAGACTGGAAAACGAGCCAATGAACGTCCCGAAACTCATGATATCATACCTTAACATAGTGATTTTTGTTAACTTCGTAAAGCGCGGTGAAAAGCGTGTCCGAAGAATAACTGAAATCGACGAGATCACTGGAATTGAACCTGCCAGCGGAGAATTCACATACAACAGGGCATTTTACTATGATTCCGCTTCCGACACTTCCGTCTTCACCGGAAACAGTGTGCTTTTCACAAGACTTGCGGAGCAGAAAGGGCTTTCCTTTGGTGACATACTAAGTGAGGCAAAGGCCCGATCAAGAGTGTTGGATGAACTGGCTGAACTTGGGGCTGACCAGGATAGGACTTCCAGGGCCATCACAAGTTACATCAGGAAAGGAAGGGTGAACCATGGTTGACCTGAAGAAGACCATCTCCACCATTTCATCACGGGACGATGGAGAGTTCCGTGTTCCGTACTACAGGAGACTTTCAGTAAGAATATTCGGCAAGTACGTTTCCAGGTATATCAGGACAGAGAAAATCGATCGTGACCTGCGGAGGGCAAAACTTGGCATGAGTGGCGTAGAATTCTATTCCCAGAGCATCTTCTCTTCCATTATACTTGTTGCTGCCGTTCTGGCGGTCATCGGTGTCATCATAAGGATAATGCCGGATCTCGCATTTCTTGCTGCATCGCTTGGTTTTCTTGTCGTGATTGCCTTCGTTGCCATTATGCTGGAAATGCCGGCCAATCTTGTCAGGACCAGGAAAAGAAGAATCGATTCCATAATCACAACGGCCGCAGGGTATTTTGCCACCATGGCGTCAGCGGACATTCCAGTAGACATAATTTTCAGGGATCTTGGCCAGAGCAGGCAGTATGGGGAAATAAGCAGGGAAGCCAGGAGCATATGGATACGTTCTTCTGTGTTTGGGGAGGACATAATCAGTGCAATAAGGGAAGCTGCGAGATACTCTCCAAGCCAGAGCTTTGCAGATTTCCTTCAGGGAATAACAACAAGCGTCAACTCCGGAGGAGATCTCAAGTCATACTTTACGTCAAAGGCAGAGCAGTACCAGGAGGAGACAAGATCACGCATAAGGCAGAACTCGGAGTCCCTCGGGATTCTTGCGGAGGCCTTTGTCACAGTTGGGGTAGCGTTTCCCCTTATATTTTTAATAATTGTTGGAGTTGTGGCATTCCTGTCCCCTGTTCCTCCATCCGGATACATTACCATACTGATTTTCACCGTTGCCCTTATGATACCTGCCATCCTGGGTGTTTTTGCCTACTTCTTCAGCAGCACAGTTGGTGAGGTGGAGATATGAGGCGGGAAAACCTGATTGCCGCAGTTTCAATTGCGGGCGCATTTGTAGTAGCTATTCTTTTCACCGCAATTTCAGCAAGGTTTGAGAGGACATCAGATGTTCTCTATTTCACTCTGCCCTTTGCCGTCTCACTGATATTGATACCTGCAGGAACAATCAGGCATTTCAGGCTTAGCCAGATACGTAGCGCCAGGAGGAATCTCCCCGAATTTCTGCGAGACCTTTCTGAATACACACTCTATGGAGTGCCTCTGTCTGAAGCTGTCCGCATGGTATCAACCAACGATTATGGATCTCTAAATCCGGAGATCAGAAAACTGGCCAGGAGCATAAAGTCCGGAATACCGGTTGAGGAGGCCCTTGAAACCTTTGGTAACGAAATAGGTGTTAAGGATATACAGAGAATAGGCGTCATACTGAGAAAAGCAGGAGAATCCGGAAGCAACACTGCGGATGTTATCTCCATGATATCACACTTCAGTTCACAGCTGGAGCTGCTCAATGAGGAACGGGAAGCCGTGATGAAAAACTACAGCCTGATCCTCATAATATCGTACGCCGTTTTCTTCATTGTCATAATGATAATTGATGTGAGGTTCTTCGAGGCAATAAGGCTCAGCAGTACGGGATCACTGGCATTTCACTCCTCCGGGGCATCCATACTTGAGAGGATATTTGACATTGGAATTTACGTTGAAGCTGTGGGAATAGGTGTAACCATAGGCATAGTGAAGGACAGGAACCCTATTTCCGGTACACTTGAGATGGGGTTCATGATACTTATTTCTTCCATTATAATAGCGCTTGTGGGGGCGATCTGAATTACAGGGAAGATCATAGAAAGCTATGCACTTGAGGAGGGCCTTATCAATGTTACAATATACTCCGATGAAGAGGGGATGGTATCCTACTCAATGGAGGAAAGGAAACCGTCTGCATCTGAGATGGAAGCTGTAAGATCGCTAACAGAGGAGTATCTGAACAACTCTGATCCTTCAGTTTCACTGGATGAGTTCCTGGCGACTACCGGCAGGGACAATGATGCAGTGCTGAAATACCATGTGTCAAGATATTCAATAGGGCTGGGTCCACTGGAACCAATGATGCGTGATTCGAGGATTGAGGATATTTCCTGCGATGGGCCCGGGATTCCAATCTATGTTTTCCTGAAAGAGTACGGGTATATACCCACAAATATAATGTTCAAGTCTGAGGATGATCTTAACTCCTATGTCAGGAAACTGGCACAGTTTGGCGGGAAACAGATTTCCGCATCGTCACCCGTTGTTGAGTCGACGCTTCCAGACGGATCGAGAATACAGGCCACAATTGGGAGATACCTTACCACAAATGGCCCCAGTTTCTCAATCCGGAGATTCAGAGAACTGCCAATGAGTCCCATTGATCTCATGGAGCTCGGTACAGCAGATGCAGGAATACTGGCCTATCTATGGACAATAATAGAGTATGGCGCAAACATCATGATTGTTGGCGGGACTGCCAGCGGAAAGACAACTTTCCTCAATGCAATACTGTCATTTGCGCCTTCCGATAGAAAGATCGTATCCATAGAGGATACGAGGGAACTGAACCTTGCACACAGCAACTGGATAGCCACTGTGGTGCGGTCATCGCCTGGATACACCGACAATGAACGGGACGGGTCAGATATAAGCATGTTTGATCTTCTTGAATCTGCCCTTAGGCACCGCCCAAATTATATAGTCCTCGGTGAGGTCAGGGGATCTGAAACCTTTACTGTTTTCCAGGCAATGTCAGCAGGAAGATTTGGCCTCGGGACATTCCATGCCGACGATGTCCCCACATTTATACACCGTCTGGAGGCAAGGCCTATTAACGTTCCGAGAAGCCTTCTGGTGTCGCTTGATACCATAGTGATTCTGAAGACAGGAAGTGATTCCGGGAGGCTGAGAAGATTCGTCAGTGAGATATCTGAAATCGTTGGACTCGAGCAAGGAAATAATGATATTGTCACAAACACCCTGCTCAGGAAGGTTGGCAATACCTACCTGTCTTCGGAATACAGTTATGTCATCAGAAGGATTGCCTCAAGGGAGGGGATTGAAGAAAGTACTCTTGTTTCCGAGATGGAAAGACGGAGGACAATTCTCGGCAGAATGGCGGAAACTGGAATAGTACGGTTCACAGATGCGTTCAGGTTCTTTTCCCTGTATTCCAGGGACAGGGATCTTGCAATGAAGATACTCGGTATCTAGTTTCCGTTCTGAGGCGGCTGCAGCAGACGTTTTGCCACCATGGGCACATAAATGGTCTGCAATATTATTGAGAACAGCACCACAAACGAGACAACCACCGCCATTATCTCACCGTAATGCAGAAGCATTGCGTTACCTGTCTCTAGACCTATGGTATAGGGGACTGTTGACATCACCACGGAAACGACTCCTCTGGGACCTACCATGGAGAAGAATGCCATAGTATTCCGATCCACAGCGGATCTGCTCCTCCTCCGAGGGAAGAAGAACAGAGAACCGAAAACGGCCATTGGCCTTGCTACGAATATCACGAGGAGAGTCATCAGGACTCCAATGAGGGCATACTGTTCTATCTGAAGCCGTGTGAGCATGCTTCCAAGACTTAGGAATATAACTGCCTGCGCAAGAAACGAAAGGTTTTCCTGGAAGCTCTCTTCCCTGCTCCAGAATATGCTCTTGTCCGAGAAGTTCCCCACTATTGCCCCGGTGGCAATAATTGCAGGGAATGGTGTGATGCCTGCTGCCTCCATTATGGTAAACTCCAGAATTACAATGCCGAGCAGCAGACCAACAATGAGGTTCTCAAAGTTCATGAATCTGTTGAGGATTATGACACTGAATCCCACTATGATACCTATCAGTGAAGGGATGGTTATCTGAATGATGAAATATACGACCGATCCGAAAGCGATCCCAAGCCTGGCGGCTATTCCGGAGAATGTGGAGATGTAACTCGAGTTGGGGGCAATTATGAGTATTGCCACTGAAACAAGTATTATTCCGATTGGATCGTTAAAAAGGCTCTCCCCGACCAGGGTACCCGAGACATCCTCCTTCAGGTTTATCCTCTTAAAAAGAGGGATGAGCGTGGCAGGATCTGTCGGGGATATTATGGCACCGAAAAGGAACCCTATGGAGAAAGGTGCCCTGAATATGATAGAGAATATGCCCCCGGCCACAATTGCAGTTATTATGACACCGAGTGTATCAAGGGAGATTATCTTGAAGAAATGCCTCCTGATGACCCTGAAGTTCATGTGATGGCTTTCGTAGTACAGAATGATCATGATTCCGAGAAGACCTATGCCTATCTCCCCAAATTGCGTAAGGAAACTGGAGGCAAAGGAATGATTAATTATCTCCAGAACCGGGCCAAAAATTATACCAAGAATTATCAGTATCGGAATATCCGCCACGGCTGCCTTTCTGGAAATTGGTATGGCAAAGGCTGCAAGTATGAGAATAAGACTTATCTGGTAATACTGAGCCTCGAATGCCGTGACCATCTAAACCTCTCAGCCTAGCAGCGACAGCGGCAGCCTCCTTTTATGTTCGCTCGATCTATAAAGGTCCATGACCTTCTTTTCCACAGGCGTCCTGGGACTCTGTCCCTTGTCAAAAATATTCACAATTGCAGTGTCCATCTCATCATATGTCATTCCAAGCTCTTCCTCATCGGTCTGGCCTGCCCACAGCCCTGCGGTTGGTTTCTTCCGTATTATGGATTCTGGAACTCCGAGGTAACCTGCCAGTTCCCTAACTTCCCGCTTCAGCAGGTGCATTATGGGTTCCATATCACACGCACCGTCCCCGAATTTGGTGTAATAACCAACCATAAGTTCTGTTCTATTGGTTGTCCCGACAACAATTCCCTGATTGGCGTTTGCAAAATAATACAGAACTGTCATTCGAATCCTGGATTTCATATTGCCAATTGAAACCCTGTCGACAGGATGCAACATTTCAGAGAGCGCATTTGTGGCCGGATTAATTTCGACAGTTCGTATGGGGATTCCTGTCGATTTGGAGAGTTCCATGATATCATTTCTGTTTGCCCCATCAGAATCTCTTTCGGGAAGATATAACGCTATTATCTTTTCTTGAGGTACTGACCTTGAAAGAAGATGCAGGACAACCGCACTGTCGATGCCTCCGCTGACACCGATAACGGCCGGGGCGTTTCCGAGGTTGACACGTAAGAATTCTGTGATCCTGTTAACTTCCTTTTGAGGCTGCAAATTATTCACTGGTGACTTTATCAGCGGTACATAAATAAATATTTACAATGTAATTGGAAATCGAAGTGTTCGCATCACCCAGGTATGCCGCTCATCCCAATGCCCTTTATGAGATTGCTGAAAATGATTGTAGATGTCACTGCTCCCACACCACCTGGAACTGGCGTTACACAACGTACCATGGCAGAAACAGGCTCGAAATCAACGTCTCCTACTATTTTTCCGTCAACGGAATTTATTCCGACATCTATGACCACGCTATCTTCAGTTACAAAATCAGCATTCAGGAAACGGGGATGGCCAGTGGCCACAACAACTGCTGAAGATTGCCTGGAAATTTCCCTGATCCTTGCAGTCCGGCTGTGCATTACCACAGGTGTGTAATTCTCTGCAAGAAGGAGCATTGCAAGCGGTTTTCCAACGGTTATGGTACGATTTATAATCGCTACCATGCTTCCCTGCTGGATTCCGCATCGCCTAACGAATTCCATGACCGATAGGGGAGTTGCGGCAACCAGGCATGGCTTTCCGGACATGAGTCTTCCAAGATTTTCGTAAGAGGCCCCGTCAACATCCTTCCAGTATGGTATTGAATTGACAAGATCTTCATAGGCTATATTTTCTGGAACTTCATTCTCAACAATTACTCCATGGATTCTGCTATCCGATGACAGTTCCCGCACCACACTGGCTGCTTTATCAGCTGTGGTCGTGGATGGCAGCTCCACAGGAGTGGCGGTGATCCCGAGCTGTTTTGCCTTCCTTATCTTTGCCCTGAAGTAAGATTCCGAAGCTTCGCCTTCCCCTATTCTTACAAGTGCAATGGCCGGTTCAATACCTGCAGTTTTCAGGCGATCAATCTGAGATCTTATAACAAGTCCTATTTCTTCTGCGATTTTTCGTCCATCCATTATGGTAGCCGGCAAGGTCATCATTCCCAGGAGATTACCGTCTTGATCTCATCTGCCGGTTTCTTTGAAAAAATGTCAATCTGATCAGGCTTCACAGATCCTGTGATCATCTTCTCTACGGATCCGCCATACATTGAATTCCATTTGATCAGATCCTGAAGGCCTCGCTCGTAATGTATTCTTGAACCATCCACTGAACCGGCAATTGTTATATTCCTTTCCACAATATGATCTATGTCCTCGCCGTCCATGTGAGATCCGGGAGCTTTTCCGTTTGTTCCGAACAGCACAATGATACCGTTGTTATTGACTTTCCTTAGAAACCTTAAGACCGTGGCTGGATCTCCGCTTGTATCAACAACAAGATCAAAGCCGTGCTTTTCCGGTTTTACTTCTCTGGTATAATCGTAGAACTGTACACCCATACTGGTGAGAATTCCTGCCTTAAGGTTATCGACTGGATTCCTGTTTTGTATGAAAGTTTGAAAGCCATAATCCCTGCACTTCATTGCGTAGAGGAAACCCTCGCTTCCTGTACCAATTATAAGGGCAACTTTTCGCCCATATGATCCGGAGGAATCTGTGTAAACTGATCTTTTCGAAACAGCGTCTACTACTTCCATTCCCTTTTCAACATTTTTCGTGGGCTCCGTTAGAACAGCGATCTTAGCTGCTGACTTATCTGGGACCTTAATAAGGTATTCCGGGTAGTCTCCGAATTCTCTGCGCATGAAACCATGCATTCCAGTTACACCGGCCTCGTGCTTATCTCCATCGGAACAGTTATCAGACCTGCCAATGAGGCAGTTGAGGCATTTGCCCGGCCTCCTGACCATTGGAACCACAAGGTCCCCTGCAGTTATTCCATACTCGTTGGGCTCAGCAGATATGACCCTGCACAAACTCTCATGACCCAGTGCAAGCCTGTCATAGCCATGCGGATTATATGCAAATGAGAGGGAACCTGCCACCATTCCCCTGTCTGTACCGCATATTCCCGTGTAAACTGGAGTCAGCCTGACTGGGAAAGCCTCATCCTTCACATCTATTTTTGAGAAATATACTCCGCCCTTAGGCGCGTCGGTCAAAATGGCATCTACAAGCATAATTGGCTATGTCTGAGGCATATATAAAAGAAACAATATTGAATTAATTTACCACTTCAGATAGCAGCTACAAACCTCATCCATGAATCAGAGCTGGTGACCCATCCTGATTCTCTTTGTGGTCAGGTAGAATTCATCATATGGTGTCGGTTCACTTCTGATCGGTATCCTCTCCGATACAGAAATTCCATTCTTTGTGAGGAAATCCATCTTAGCTGGATTATTTGTCATTAGCTTGATGGAGTTTATCCGGAAATACTTCAGGACGTCTACGGCAAAGCCATAATCACGCTTATCCACCGGGAGCCCCAGCATCAGGTTGGCCTCCACGGTGTCATATCCCTCATCCTGAAGGCTGTAAGCCTTGATCTTGTTGAGGAGCCCTATACCTCTCCCCTCCTGCCTCAGGTAGATCAGAAGGCCGTAGTCTACCTTTCCCAGATATACAAGCGATCTTATGAGCTGATCCCTGCAGTCGCATCTCCTGGATCCAAGGACGTCACCGGTCAAACATTCGGAATGTATCCTGACTGGAATATCTTGCCTGCCCATAACATCCCCCTTGACCAGAACTGCATGCTCCTTGCCGTCATCTGATTTGAAAGTATATATGTCGAACATACCTGCCATAGTAGGCAGCTTTGCCTTTGCGTTCAGTTCAATCATCGAATTCACTCCTTAGAACTTCCTGAGTTATAAAAATATTGATAAAAAAGAAGTGAATATTTTCGCTATGACTCAATGCGGCAGTATTCTTTTCTTCGTGTTACATTTTAATCGCACCAGCTTCGTACAGCCGATGTACCGATTGCCGGCGAGAAACAGGTAGATGTCTCTCGAACCTGTGAGACCCGAACTTAGTTTCTTCCTGACTCCGTAGTAAAGAGAATCCGGAATCCGATATCGCGGGATGACCTTAGCAGCATCCGAATCCCTTACTGCCTGGCCTAGACCTGCTTCATCGGTGACGAATTCAGTTCTATAGGCCTCTCCGGGAAACTCCGATGGTACAGCCCTTGAAGTGATCAGACACCTTCTTCCATCATAGGAAATTGCGGTCGCATCAATGCCATGGATCGCAGCGTGAATAAGCTTCGCCCTTGTTACGGCAGGATCCGGAACAAGAATGTGATCAAGTATGTCAGAATCCGCCTGTATTGCGATCTCCTGTGGTTCCCCTCCCACCCTTATATTCTGAGGTAATAAGACCGCTGAAACTTCTGATTTCTGAAGGCTTCCTGAATAGAGCGTCAGCCTGTTCAGCTGGCCGTCAATTGAGGCGTATTCCTTCTCACCTTGGATTGTTATTCTCTCCCACCTTATCTGTGGGGGCAGATCGAAAACGAAGTTATCTGTCCTGTCCGATAACATTCTATAAATCTTTTCCGGAGACGGAATAAGCGTATCCAGTGTCCTTTCCGGTGATCCTGGAGGCCTGGCTGGATCACTGAAAATAACCGTATCGCTGTTTAACTTTATTCCTGCAGTATATTTCATGGCATCACCTTTGACAAATGACACTCTTCCGCCCTGATAAACTGCAATGTTAAGTTCAGACATGAGATGCCTGGCAGGGTTCAACTCTATACCTGTTACATCCCTGTTCGTCATGGAAAAGAATATGGACTGTATTCCGCCTCCGGAACCCATGTCAACGATGTCATGATCTCTGATCCTTTCCGATCTGTACCGGCATATAATTTCCGGCGTGGAATAACGGGCCAGGTATTGATCCATCCATAGCCTTTTCCACTGAGTGAATTTTTCCCTGATGCTGATTCTGGCATGGGCTATCTCATAAAGAATTCCTGCATGGTTTTTGTCCAGATCCAGCCTTTTCCTTACCGCATTCAGATCCATCCCGTGCCTGATCAGTTCCATCACAACGGAGATTTTCTCATCTTCTTCATGAAGAACATCCCTGTTTCCGTAGATGCGCCGAAGGAACCTGTACAGGCTATCTTCACTTACCACCCCGTGCAATTGCAGGGTCGTATATCTATATTGACGGATTGCCATAGGGCCTGCAGGAATACTTCCAGACAACAATGCCAGTCGTTGCTGAAAAAAGAATTAATACAATCAATGGCTAACTGCGGCATATGCAACCTATAAGAGTTGGGAAAGTCAAAGAAGTATATGATGAGGGTGAAACACTTCTATTCAAATTCACTGACAAAATCTCAGTTTTTGACAAGATGATTCCGAGTCTCATTCCTCATAAGGGTGAATCTCTCTGCAGGACCTCTGCTTACTGGTTCAGGATGGCCTCTGAATCTGCAAAGGTAGATACACATTTCATAGATATGCCTGCACCCAATGAAATGAGGGTCAAAAAGTTCTTTGTTCCTGAGGGCAAGGGAAGTCCATATGAGATTGAATACGTGATTCCTCTGGAATTCATAATGCGGTATTACGTTGCGGGATCTCTTTTTGATCGCCTTAAGGACGGCACTCTCAAGCCTGATGATGTGGGTCTGAACCACATGCCCAAGTATGGTGAGGAGCTCGACGATCCTTTTTTTGAGGTCACAACTAAATATGAAAAATACGACAGGGTCCTCACCAAAGGCGAGATCATAGAGATCGGCGGAATGACTGGAAATGAGCTCAACAACATAAGGGAGACTATCCTGAAGATAGACAGAAGGCTCAACAAGCAGGTCCTCGGCAGAGGCCTAATACATGCGGATGGGAAGAAGGAGTTTGCCTTTGGTGCTTCAAGACAGCCCGTTATAATAGATACATTCGGTACTGCAGACGAGGACAGATTCTGGGATCTGGAAAGCTACAACCGAGGCGAGGTTGTGGAACTCAGCAAAGAATCGGTCAGGCAGTATTACCGGAGCATAGGATACCATGAAAAACTCTATGCTGCTAGGAAGAGCGGCCAAAAGGAGCCCGACATACCGCCACTTCCACAGGACATGGTGGAAAAGACCTCAAGGTTATATGTCGAAATGTTTGAAAGGCTCACCGGCCAGAAGTGGTAATCACTTTATGCCAAGATCAACCTGGGTTTCAACATAGTGCCAGAAATGGTGTTCCAATTCATAAGTCCACAAGGCCTCTGGAGTTTCGGTGAATGACAGCATTGGAGATTCAAAGATGGGATCCATGATCTTTGGCTCAAGGCTCTGCAGCCAGTCTGCGATCCCCATCTTTATCTTGAAATTGGCTTGAGTGCCTTCTATGGTTATTGTATACGATCGGTTTTCAGCCAGCACGGTCCTGAATATTCCACCTTTCTTCGCCTGGACTATGTGCCCGCGGGGATGCTTTCCGCACTGCACCCTGAAGCCTTCTTCCCTGAAGAAATTGGCAATCATTGTCTGCAGCTGGTCAAAGTTGACGTTTTTTCCCACGTAATCTCGCTGCGCGTACCTCATAAACGGTCAATCCGCCATTATATTAAACAATTACCACATTTCTAACGTATGAGGGAACCATACAGCTCAATAGTGCCCAAGATACTCAGGAAGTTTGGCATCCAGTCGGTGCTGTCAATAGATTTGGAGACCATCATACTCAACAGGAACAATTTTCTCACCAATGAGACCATAATTGCTGTTTCGCTTTCATACGTGGCAGATGATCTCAAGACTGAACTCTTCATCTCCCAAGGGGAAGACACTGATTCGGAGACACAACTGCTCCAAAAACTGGACCTGTTTTTGGACACTTTCAGGCCTTCCCTTATTATAGGATACAACCAGACTGGCTACGATATTCCGCTGTTAAGGATAAAGATGGCTCGGCTTCCATATGCCAGGCAGATCTGGAACGCTAAATACGTTCTATCCACTGCGTACTGCCTTGACATGATGCAGGTAATTTCTGATTTCCTTGGAGATTATGACGGAGATTACCGGTATCGCAAGCTATCTGACGTTGTAAGCCACGAGGCCTTCATGAATCTGCCTCTTGACAGGAAGAAGCAGGTCGTCATAAGGGATGACATGAATATAGGTGAGGCCATATACGACCTCTGGAAAAGGGGATCTCCGGAATTTATGGAATACTGCCGTGGGGACACTCGGGATGTGCTCAATATTTTCAGGTATATTTTCAGGGCATGATCTTACCCGATGTACCCCGGAAAGTCCCGTCGCTGGCTGTTCCTTCAAAGAATATTGGGGATACCAGTGACAAAAGAAAAATGGAATATCAGAAACTTCCGAATCTGGCTATTACGTCTGAAAGATTATCCATGTAATCCTTGAATATCCTCAGCACGTCACGGCTGGTTATGACACCAATAAGTTTTCCGTTCTCAACTACCGGAAGCCTTCTTACGCCGTTCTTGCTCATGAGTACTGTAACCTGATCTGTTGGAGTCTTTGGATCCACTGACATGAGTGGCGTATTCATTATGTCTGAAAGCTTTACAGCCTTTGGATCCAGGTCTCTGGCAACAATCTTGTTTACAAAATCCCACTCAGTGACAATGCCAATTGGCTTGCCATCTCTCTGTACAATGGCAAAACCCACATGATCATTGCTCATTACCTTTGCCGCCTGGCTGGCTGTAGTATCTTCTCCCATCATGAATTTGTATTCCTTCATAATATCCTTAGCGTAAAGCACCATGTATGAGTATGCTTCAACAATATTTAAGCGAAGCGAGTGGAGCTGTTATTGAAGGAGATCAGGCTAGATAGAGGCGGAAGTTCTCTGCCCTATGCAGGAAAATATTTAATAGCAAAATAAACTACAGCAACTGCAGGTTTTTAGGACGTGAATTCATGGAGCAAACATTACAGACTGGAACAACCACAGTTGGGATTACAGTAAAGGATGCAGTCATCATGGCCACAGAAAGAAGAGTGACCATGGACCACTTTATCATGCACAAGAACGGTAAAAAACTTCACCAGATAGATACACATGCGGCAATGACCATAGCAGGCCTTGTTGGTGATGCGCAGGTCCTCGTAAGGTATATGTCTGCTGAACTTGAAATATACAGGCTTCAGAGAAGGGTAAACATGCCCATAGAGGCTGCTGCAACCCTCCTGTCAAATATTCTCAATCAGAGCAAATTCTATCCGTATATGGTGCAGATACTAATAGGCGGATATGACAAGGCACCACACATTTTCTCTGTGGATGCTGCTGGTGGATCGGTGGAGGACATATATGCCAGCACCGGTTCGGGTTCACCGTTTGTTTATGGAGTACTGGAGAACGGCTTCAAGAAGGACATGTCCGTGGATGACGGAGTGGAGCTTGTCATCCGTGCAATATCGGCTGCCAAACAGAGAGATTCGGCATCTGGCGGGATGATAGATGTCGCAGTGATTGACAAAAGTGGTTTCCGCCAGGTACCGGAAGATGAAGTTGCAGACAGAATAAAAAAATACAAATTGCAGCTTTAAATTCACTATTACCATTTATACAAAATAAATTGGGGCGTTCCCAGAAATGTCTTTTAGAGATTATCTTTCGGAAGCAAGGAGCATATTCGACAAGCTGTATCCCGACAACCAGATCACAGAGGTGGATTATGAAGGGCCGACAATAGTTGTCTACACAAAGAATCTGGACCTCTTCTCTCACCGAGACGATCTGGCTAAGCAGATAGCACAGGAACTCAGGCGAAGGATAGCCATCAGGCCCGATCCCTCAATTCTCCTGTCGGAGGAGGAAGCCACTGTCATAATAAACGGCATAATACCCGAAAGTGCAGGCTTCAGGGATGTCTATTTCGAGCCGGACACCGGTGAGGCGGTCATTGAGGTGGAGGAGCCTTCAATAATTACTGCCAGAGATGCAGAGTACATTTCAACAATAAAGGAAAAAACAAAGTGGTCTCCCCGTTTTGTCAGAGCTCCCCCCATGCATTCCCGAACGGTGAAGGAGATGAGGGAATTCATGAGGGAGGTCAAACAGGAAAGAAAAGTGTTCCTGCACAACCTGGGCGAAAAGCTGAACATTCCTCCCATGGAGGGTGAAACCTGGGTCAGGATCACCGC
>JAMCUD010000007.1 GCA_023379355.1 Thermoplasmatota archaeon | reverse complement strand
TGTGAGAAATGCCTGGTAAAAATATGCCCAAGCAAGTTGTCGAGCAATCTTCAGCAGGAAGAGTACATCTGATCAATTGTGATCCATTGTAATTTAACACAAAAGTTTATTTCAGTTTAATTCAGACAAGGTCTCTGGGATTCCAGACAAGCAGGTATTCAGCTGTAACTGTTTTGTACGGCTTAATCCCACTTGATGAGATCTCTCTCCTTACGGCATCAATAATCTTTTCCATGTCCCTTTCAGGAATTCGTTTTGTAAGGGAAATGTACCTGGAGGAATATCTGAACCTTTCAGCAAAGTTTTCCGGGTTGACAGTATGTGTATTCCGATCCATGAGTATTTTCAGGGATGGTGGAAAAATCTCAGATATGGCTGATTCCTGCCTGTGGTTCACAAAATGCCCTGAATCCACCCTGTAACCCATCCGTTCACAGGTCTCTATAAAAATCCTACTGATCTCTTTTCTCCATTCCATTCTGTATCCATCTGCTGATTCGTGTTCCCGGATAATGGACATTACCATTTTTCTTGTCACTCTTCCTGCCTCCTGCATTACTTTTCTGCTATCCTCAATCAGGTGAAATACATGGACAATCAATGCTGCGTCAAAGCTTGAATCCAGGAAAGGAAGCTTTCTTGCATCCCCGATCACCAGATGTCCGATCCCTTTTTCTCTTGCCTTTTCAAGCATTCTCACTGATATGTCTATACCCGTTACATCGAATCCGATCTCCTGCAGTGGAGCGGATATCCTTCCTGTCCCCACCCCTATCTCAAGAACAGTTTTCGATCCGTCAAGCTGCTTCACAATTGCGTCTATTTCATTTTTCAAGGGTGATCTGCGAGTTCTATCGTAAAATTCGGCAATTTGATCAAATACCGGTTCTAAATTTTCCATAAAAACAGATCCAAATCACGATCTTAAACTTTGACAATCTTCCAATACCTGTCTTCATTTATACGAATATTCGGCCTTCATTCATATAACGACAAAAAAGGATAAAGATCAACAGTTCCAGAGGGCCAAGTACTGCACCTGTAGATGATGATCTTTCATGTCATGGTGCCGGAGTTTCAATGCTTACCACGGTTCCATCTCTATCATTTTCTGTATTGTGTTACATTTTTCACTTGGCAACGCAAAATATTTTATACTATATTCTATACATACTAATCGTGGACGATCATCGAAGAGTGGTTATTCACAAGCTTTACGATATCCTTGCCAAGGAAGGTTTCAAGGTCTCAGAACCCGATTTGAAAGGGCTTGTGAGCTTTGATATAATCGCCAGAAGAGGAGATCAGAAATTTATTTTGAAGATACTTCAGAACATAGACACACTTCGTTTAGCCAATGCGGTAGAAATGCAGAAACTTGCCAAATTAACAGGAGCTGCTGCCATAGTTGTTGGGGAAAAATGTGGAAGTGGTGATCTTGAACAGGACGTTGTCTATTACAGGCATGGCGTTCCCATATTGTCTCTGGACACATTTGTAGATTATATGAATGGAGATCAACTCTATGTTTATTCAGGCCCTGGTGGATTTTATATATCTATAAACGGGATGGAGCTTCACAGATCCAGGGAAATGAAGGGTATGTCAATTGGAAACCTTTCTAAAAAAGTGGGAATTTCCAGAAGATCGATCTCACTTTATGAATCCGGGAACGCTGCTACGGTTGATGTATTCCTGAAGCTGGAGGAGATTCTGAGAACAGATTTCAGGAAGGCAATAGATCTTTTTAACGTTGAAATGAGCAGGTCTTTTGATCAGATAAGGACCCATGATCCATTTGTCAGTGAATTTGAGGACATCATAAAGAGGACGGGTTATATGTACGAATCAATGAACAGATCACCCTTTGATGTCGTCGTATTCGAAACCATAAAGGCCCTAATGCTTGTGGGACTATTTGAGAATGTTCTTTCCAGGCCGGAAAGGGCAAATGCAATAAAAAATGTCAGTGATATATTTGAGCAGCAGCCCCTCATAATATCCAGGGAAGAGACGAGCAGAGATAACCTTGGTGGTTGCCCACTGGTTACACTAAGCGAACTTAAAAAAGCATACGACCCAGATGATTTAATAAGATTGTTGCATAACAAGAAGAGTGCAATGTCATAATGCTCTACCAGGTTTTTCATAGTAACGACAGCAGATATTTCTACCTCTTTGTTGGGATCAAGGGACTTATGAGGGATGGAAACAGCCTGCACGATGCACTTCGGGTCCATACGCCTGACCAGCTCAGTGTGAGTCTTTCGCCTGAAGAGGTTGAGGGAATGAAGGCTTTTCTGGACGATCCATTTGAGATGAATCTCTCTGATTTTGAAATTGTGTACGGGTTGAGGCTTTCTGTTTATGGGGAAATTATGACCCCATCCCCCTGCTATATAGAGATGATCAAGTATGCCAAGGAAAACAGTGTTCCCATTGAGGCACTGGATCTGAACGAATATGATTTTTCCAGGGCATATACCAGGCATGTGAAAACTTTCACTCTGATCAGGCATTCAATTAGAAAGAAAAAGATAATGAAGATGGATCTTAAGGATACTTCAGCAGAGGATTTTGTCATGAAATGGAACAATGAAGTAAACAGGATAAAGGGCATTGGAAAGGTGGAGAAGCTTCGATCGGAATATGTTGCAGAATCACTGCTTAAGGAAAACACCAAGGGAAGAAGACATTTTGCCTACATCGATCTTGAATTCCTGGACGACACCAGGGATTTACTGGAAAAAAATGGATACACTCTTGAGAAAGTTTTATAGCTTTCCCTTGAAAATCATGTAAATTTCCCTGCTGCCATGCCTTGATGCCCTTGTATTGGTAATTCTTGAAAATCTGTAGGAATCTTTCCATTTTCTGAAGAGTTCCTGAGTCATGTCTCCCTGAAAATGTTTGAAAACGCAGGTTCCTCCAGGAGAGAGAAAAACATCTGCTATTTCCATAACCCTGTTTCCAATAACATATGATGCTGAGTGGTCTATGCTTCCATTCCCGCTGGTCTTTACCATGGCATCTGATAGAACTGACTGGAAACCTTCGTTTCCCATGCCAATGAGAGTATCCCGTATCCTTTCCAATACATGATCAGCCATAATATCCTCCTTAAGAAAGATAACCTTGTCCATGTACTTCATCGGTGAAATGTCCACGGCCACGACAGGTTTTCCGGTTACCTCAGTTATATACTTAGTCCAGCCTCCAGGTGAAGAACCAATTTCAAGAACATATTCCCCGGGACCCATTATTCCGAATTTTCCATGGAGTTCCTTAAGCTTATAGGCCGCCCTGCTGGCATAGTTTTCCGATTTTGCCCTGTAATAGTAAGCATCCTTTCTATCTGGCATGGGATCAGTTTTCGCCTATGAACTTCCGGTATTCATCAGGCGACATTCCCTTGCTGTTTATGTTTTCAGAGGTTTTTATCTTAACTATCCAGTTTGAATACGAGTCCTTGTTAATGAGTTCCGGGTTATCTGCAAGGCTGTTATTTACTGCAGCAATCTCGCCTGATACGGGAGTGAAAACATCCTCTGCTGATTTGACAGACTCCACTGTGAGCAGAACATCTCCCTCTTTTTTTGAAACTCCCACCTTTGGGAGGTCTATGTAAACTATATCAGTAAGCTGTTTCTGTGCAAAATCCGTTATTCCAACAGTTACTGTTGTACCTTCTGCCTTCATCCATTCATGGGTCTTGGTGTATCTTAAATCACTGGGGACCTGAGACATAAGCTGTTATGAAAAAAGATTATTTAACCTTAATCTGTTGTTATACTTATGAGATCGTTCATCGCTTCCCCTATACCAAGAGATGATCAGATAAATGACCTTCTGAAACAGGTTTCCAGGTTTCCCTCATTGAAGGTACCCAATACTGTGGACCTCCATCTGACATACCTCTTTCTTGGTGAGATCGATGAAACGGAAGCAGATAATATTTCAAAATCCATTGTAAAACAGGAAATTAAGAAAGTGGAATCCACTTTTTCAGTGATATCTGCGTTCCCCAACACGTCAAGTCCCAGGGTACTGATTCTTCTTCTTGATAATCCTGGCATAGTTGGCATATACAGATCAATCAGTGAAATTCTGCCTCAGTTTGCAATGGATTCAAAAAACTTCATTCCACATGTCACCATTGGCAGATTTCGGAAAAAAGATCTTATGCCTGATATAAATAGACTGAAAATACCGGAAGGGAAAGTTTTAATTGACAGGGTCTGTCTCTACAAAAGTACCCTGACCCAGTCTGGACCTCTGTATGAGGAACTGGCCTGTAATCAGCTGATATAGGTCATCTTTTCCCTGTCTATATGATCCTTTTTCTTGGGTTTGAGAAGTTCCTCGTCACTGAACTCAATTGCAATGAGACCTGATACAGGAATCAGTCTGAGCTTTGATTTTCCGTCTTCTCCCTTCACCCTGAAGCAAATGGCTCCCTCTTCTCCAAGAAGAGTATACCCGATAAATTCACCCTCAGTCTTCATTGGCTCGTCCGTTCCGCTATTTGAAATAACTGTGTAGCTGCCACCTTTCTTGATCTCTATTACATCCATTGTTAAAAGCGCCTCCATTGCGGAAGAAATATTAGTTTTTGCCATTATTACCCCCTCCTACCTTAATGTTGTATCTTATTAATAACTTGATCAGTTCAATGTCTCGTCTGGGTTAGTTCAACGATATGCCTTACAGATTTTCCATAATTTTCAAGGGCCATCTTGACGTTGACTTCGACCCAGCTCCAGGCCCTTACAAGGTCACCTGACCTCAGGCGGTATTTCTTGGTTTTACCCTCCTGCACCTCTTCCAGAAGATCCATGGACTTCAGCTTGTTTAAATGCCTGTACAGTGTAGTCCTGCTGGTCTTGAGAAATGTGAGGAGCTCATCGCCGGTCCAGTATCTCTGGGAGTTGAGGAGAAAACAATCCTTGAAAAGGCGGAAATAGGCAGCTTTTGATATTGTGGCAAAATCCGTGGATGGTTTCAGTCTGGGTATATAACCGATATCTGACAGGAAATATGCAATGTTCTTGTCCAGATCTTCATCCAGTATCCTGCTTGGTGTTGAAACAATTGTCATTTTGAACATATGTGTTTATGGAATAACGGTTCACTCCCTATAAAGATATTTTTAGGCAGGTATTGACAGCTATCCTGATCCCGCTTCAAAACTTGGGCCTTTAGCCATAATATTCTCAAAAGAACCCTGTATAACCTGTTGGTTACTATAAAAATTCAGGTCCCAGTTATCACTGTTGCCCGGTCTATCCATACCTGACCATTTATATGGTGCTTTGGAGTTTATGCTGCCAGTGGTCCCAATGCCCAAAAAGTGGCAGTATCCACACTTTTTTCATGTATCATTCTGCATTTAAGGATGGCCTCTTTGGTTCCGGTCTTTTACTCATTGCAACATAAATTAAGGTCCGGAACCTCTTATTTTATACTGAAATGGCATTATGAAACGTGGATGATACGGTGCACTTGGACAATCCATTTTCGGCAAGAAAGGAAAACTGTGAGGTCATAACATCAGTTTTCGGAAGCAATCCCGATGACTTGTTTGCAAAACTCTCATCTGTAGCCACGGATACAAGCAGGATATTCGAGATTAGATTTGATCTCTTTACTGATCGTGATATGGAAACCCTGGCTGCAATTACTGGATACATGAACAGGAGAAAACTCCGCTATGTTTTCACCTATAGAACGGAAGATACCGACGATGCTCTTGAGAAATACCTGTTTGCCGCCAGGAATTCGGCCCTTGCGGTTGATCTGGATATGATCCTGAAGGAACTAGTCACTGACCTGAAAGGTAAAACCCCAGTAATACTGTCATATCACGGTAACGGGCAGTGGAATTTACAGGGGATATTGAATGATATGATGACATTTCAGCCCCAGTCTTACAAGATCGCCAACACATATGGTGATACTGCCCATTTTCTCAACGATCTTGCTGCCATAGCCACAAAGAAGAGTAAAATTGAAAATCCTCTCTCTTTCGTACCGATGGGAAATGGAAACGGATTTCTGAGACTCGTGTCGGCATGCCTTGTTTCCGATTTTGCGTATTCAAAGCTGGATACTGAATCTGCTCCTGGGCAGCTGGCATACCATCAGATGGTCTCCTTGATCGACACGTGCGTGAGTCTCAGAAAGCAGAAATAATGGTCATTAGGCCTGTTGTTATGAACTCAATGGCTATGGAAGCCAGGAGAAGCCCCATTATCCTGGAAATTATCAGTGAACCGGTCTTTCCTAACCTTGTGAAAAGAGGAAGAGAAAATCTGAGAATTATGTAGGACATTATCATCACTGTAACTATTGCAAGTACCACCATCACCTTATCGACCCCGATCGTAGTTTTTGAATTGAAGAAAATTATGGCTGTTGTTATACTTCCCGGACCTGCCAGAAGCGGTGTACCAATGGGAACTATTCCTATACTCTCCTTTTCCATGGACTCTTCCTGTTCAACACCTGTCAGTTTTGTGTTGGAGGTCTTACCCTGAAGCATATCAAATGCTACTTTGAAGAGTAGAATTCCACCTGCAACCTTAAAATCGGAAATATCTATCCCAAGTACCAGAAAAACATATATGCCTACCAGCATGAAACCAAGAATCATTCCAGAAGCAACAAGAACGCTCCGATCCACAACATGCAGTCTTTCCTTTAATGTGTAACCCTCCGTAAGGGCAATCAGTGTCGGGATGGCGCCTATTGGGTTAAGAATTGCAAAAACTGTTGTCAAAACAGTAACGTAGAACAGTATGGGAGACAGTAGACCCGCCATTACTTTTGGGATAGCTTCCTGAATGTTATTAAGTTTATTTGCCAGGTGCTTTACTTTTGTGATTTACAAAGTAAAGTTAATATACGCTTAATCAATTCAATATCATGGAAAATGAACAGGAAAAAACAGTTTCACAGTGGAATCTAGACGGATCTCATTCCCAGGCGGATTTTGCCGTGCGGCACATGATGATATCCACAGTAAAAGGTACCTTTGAAAAGATCAGTGGAACCATTACGGGGGAGCCAGACGATCTTGAAAATGCAAAGGTGGACATAAGGATAGATACTGGATCAGTATCAACAAGGGATAAGCAGAGGGATGGGCATCTTAAGTCACAGGACTTCTTTTATGTTGAAAAATATCCTGAAATGAAATTTGTAAGCAGGAAGATAAAAAAGACAGGCAAGGAAGATTTCGAGATAACAGGTGATCTGACCATCCGCGATATTACAAAGGAGGTCACACTAACTGGAACTATCGAAGGACCTATGAAAGACCCATACGGATATGAGAGGTTTGGCGTCAGTGCTGAAGGTTCAATTGACAGATCTCAGTGGGGGCTAAAGTGGAACAGCGTCCTGGAAACAGGTGGTGTTATGGTTGGTGACAAGGTAAAGATCTCGGTTAATATTGAAGCGGTCAGAAAGAAACAGTAATGCAGTCCTGAAAAATAAGATAAGCTGGTCTTTTTGGATCTCCGAATCGGCCAGTGTGCTTACTGGCCAGATCTGCACCATGGGATTAAGGTAATGTCAATCGCATATCATTGATGTGGTTGACAGTCATTTTCTTTTTAATAATTTCAGAAAGTTGAGGAAAACGGATAAATAACTGAATTTGGACAGATACCTGTTTCATAAGGAATGTCATAATGACTAATTGTGAATGGCAGTTTTCAGGAGCCAAAAGATATTAAGACGGATTGGCATGGACATAAGAGGTAAGAGTCAGATGGAAGATTGTCCTGTGACAAAAGCCTGGAAGATACTTGGAAAGCCGTGGAGAATTGTAATAGTATCCAGACTTCTTGAGGGAAACAGGACTTTCAATTCACTTCTATGGAGTCTACCTGGCATAAGCACAAGAACACTGGCCAACGTACTGAAGGAGTTCACTGATATGGGTATAATTGAGCCCGTTTCCAGGGAAGAGAGGCATGGTTACCGCCTGACGGAAAAGGGCGAGGATCTGGCAGCGGTGGTCTCAAAGATAAAGCAGTGGAGCGAAAGATGGCTTGAGGACCCTCCCTTGAACGTACATCAGTAATAATCCATTCGCCACCTACCCCATCCAATCAAATAGCCATTCGGGAGGTGATATTTGATCTACTTTATAGCTAGGGGAGGATGTCACATTTTGAACAGGATACACTGTATATATAAGGTAGTGATGACAGTCAATGGTTAATGCCAATTTCCTCAAGAAGCTCCTCATGGTTGGTGAAAAGAACGTCCTTTCCAAATTGACTGGATATATTGATTACGCTGAAGAAGCTGTGAAAGTTCTGGAAAAGATGCTGCAGATTGACCATGTTGATTACGACTCACTTAACAACGAGGTGAGAATCATAGAAAGAAGTGCAGATGATCTCACAATGGAGATTAAGCATGACATAACAAGTGGAGCTATAAGCTCAAACCTCATGGACAATCTTGCAAATCTTGTTGAGACATGCGACGATATTCTTGACAAATCATACTACATATCAAGGGAAATAAGAAGAATGGGAAAGAACCACAACCGTAAGGATGACGATTCAACAAAGATGCTTAAAACAGGTTATGCGGTGTTTGTTAAAATGCTGGAAATCAGCAAGGAATCCCTGGAACACGTTAGGACCATTCTACTTAATGCAGAGAGTGCTCAATTGACTGCACAGAGGAAAAACATAGAGAAGCTGGAGGAAGATGTGGATGAACTGAAAGATGATCTCATTGATGAGGTATACAGGAATGCTGACAGTATCTCCTTCATTGTTTTTTCCCATATCATTGGCGTGGTGCATAAGATTGATGACCTCCTTGATGACTGCGAAGATATATCGGACCTGATCATGAACATTGAAACCTCAGTGACCAAGTAGATGAATTTCGGGATTCTTGTAATATTGACGGCCGGGATTCTAACCGCCCTTGTTGCCGGAAACAACCTCTCTGCTGCGGTGGGTACCCTTGTTGGCTCAAGGATTGTATCGAGATCAGTTGGAACTTCAATTGGTGCTCTTGGTTTTTTTCTTGGGCTCATACTTCAGGGTGAAAGCCTTCAGGGTTCAGCTGCCGGTATACTCCCCAATAACAATGTGTTCATAACTGAGGCGTTCATAATCGCTGCAATAGTGTTTGGAATTGCCGCTGTTACCAGAACTCCCCTATCACTGATTATGGCTCTTGTTGGTGCTTCTGCCGGTATATCTCTGAGGGTGGGATTTCATGAGAACACCGGGCTCCTTCATCTTATCATTTTGACCTGGGTGCTTGCTCCGGTACTTTCAATTCTGGCCGCTTTCTATCTTAACCGCCTGATGGTGAGGGAAAATTTCAAGGATATATGGAAAACAGCCTCCTTCATAAAGGTCTTTCTTATAGTGGTGTCCTTTGCGACTGCTTTCACGCTCGGGGCAAACACCATGGGATTCATAGGCAGCATTGCCGGTTTCACATTCTATGTTATACTTTCCATGTCAATGGGAATTCTCGTGGGGTCATTCCTCCTGAGCAGGGGAATTCTCAAGAGGATTGGACAGGAGATGTACCTCATGAGGTACAGCAATGCGCTTGTTTCTCTGCTGGTATCTTCTGTTCTTGTTGAAGGTGCTACTTTTATAGGCCTCCCACTGTCAAACACCATGACCCTTACATCAAGCGTCTTTGGCACCGGGCTTTCGTACAGGTTCAAGGCTCTGAACATAGCTCCTTTTCTTACTGTTGTAATGATGTGGGTTATATCACCGCTGATTGGTTTTATTTTAGGATATATCATCTAATAATCCAGCTTTAGTGATTCAAAGTCGAATAGAGTTGTCTTTCCCAGCCTCTCCTCATAATCCAGATATTTGCTGAGAAATGTTCTTGTAAACCCGGACTCAGATTTAGGCATTGTTATGAACCCTCCGTGGCTGACCAACGCACCGGACTTAATGGCGGTCGTGAGAACTGACGACAGATCAAGCCTCACCTGGTCTCTTGTGGTATCTGCGGAAAACAGGCTGCAAAGAGAAACTGCCCTCTGAAGAATATTCTCAATCTTCCATTTACCATTGAGAAAGAAATTATCATTGATCATCAGAAACTTTATCATGGGGTTTGCGTCTTCAAAATAAGGATATGGGAATATGCTCCACTCCAAGTCCTCCGATACCTTTTCCATTATTGTGTTTATCTCTATTCCTGACCTGCCCGCATGATGGGTTCTCAAGGTCTTATTCTCTGGTGAATAGGAATACGTATCCCATCCATCATGATCTGAGTTGAACACACCGTTGGAAATATCAACCACGGCTTTAAGGGAGTTATCCTTAGAATATTTTCTTTCGAGATCTGCAAGTCTGTCCTGGAGTGAATCCATGTGCGCCTGGGTGGAATCAGTAACGGAAATGAAGCACGAATTAGATCTGGCCTGGGGTATTTGAGAAGTGTAAAATATCCATGAACTGTTGCGGTCTCCCCCTATGTTGAGGATTGTTCTTTCCTTTCCTTCCTCCCCTCTTTTCAGGTTAAAAAAAACAGCCGAGATGATCCTCTGCCTCAAAAGGCAATTTGTATACTCATCTCTCCTGGAACTCATCTCCTTCCTTGTCACCATGTTACAGCACCGCCGATTTTCAGGGCCTCAAGGATCCTGAGGGAGCTTTCTATCCTTGAATTCCAGTGTGGAACAATGGTAACATTCTCCTTATCTATGAGTATTTTCCCTTCAGATTTTTCTGTTTCTCCAACTGAGTAATGAATCAGATTCCCATTTTTTCCCCGGGCTATTGAAAAAGATCCAGAGACAGATCTTACTATCTCTGATATTCTGTTATCTTCAATCCCGGGGAATCTCCTGTATGAACATGAAGGGATGTAATCCAGCTGCCTTCCTCCGGTATCCGTTGAGAGCTTCAGCCTGATCAGTTCATCAAATAATTTTTCTCTTCTGGTGAGTATTCCATTTGCCGTGTCGTAAATGAGATTTATGCACTCCTCATCTGACCGCCTGAAAAAAAAGTTGAAATCCTTCCTGATCTGGATAGAGACTCCACCTTTCCTCAGTTTAAGGAGATACGGATAATATCCCATTGACAGATAATGATTGAGGTTTTTCATTGCGGTTCCATCTTCAGCCCTTGGAAAATCTTCCTGGATTCTTCCTTTTCCAACGGCGGAAAAACCATGGAGAACAAAGCCATGATCCACTGTTGTTTTGAGAATTCCGGTAAAATCATCATATGGAACTGAGAGGAAATCCATGTCATCCCAGTAATCTGATCTAAACTTTGAGTACTGGCCATGTGTAAAAGAACTGACTATGAATCTGTAGCCGTTCTGGAAAGGAATTGATCTGGTATCTATGTACTGCATCTCTTTTAGTTTCTTCAAAAGAAGATCGTTTCTTGGTCTGACAAGGGTAAGCCTCACGGGCTTTCCTCCTCTTATGCCACCAAGTGACTGCAAAAGAATCTCCCTGAATTCTTCCCTTTCCACTGTTCCTTATACGTCTCATGGATTTATTTATTTTTGGAATGCGTAAGGCCGGACAGACACATCATCAATGAAGGAAGCAATATGCAGGAATATCCATTGGCCAGGGAATTAACTCAAAGTCTCTTACCATGAATCTAAAGAAAAGGATTGAAAGATCGGAGTTAAATTATTCCTTTTTTGACCAGGTTTCTAATTTCATCAATTGTGAATGGGCCATCAATGGCAACAGGAAGAAGCGGGTCCTCATCAAGTTCACCATCATCTTCTGGATCGTCCTCCTCATCTTCATCGTCGTATTCATCGTATATACTTTCAAGCTCAACCTCATAGGTATCACTCTCCTGTTCCTCTGTTTCGTCAGTTTCATCCTCCTCTTCTGAGAAATCATCGAACCACACCACGTAATAGAACCTGCCGAACCTGAAAACTTTCCTCCCTTCCTTGTCTATTTCTATCTCACTGTTGCGGCTGTGTGTAAATATGCCGTAAATATAGCCCACAAGGGTTGCCTCTTCCCGGGACCCAAGCCCTCCGTAATCACTGTCTCCGATGGTGTGAAACTCGGACATCAGATCATAAAGTGAATTTTCATCGATCTCCAATTGCTATCATTTCTTGAATTAAAACTAAACACTTAAGCCTTTAGTCCATGGATCTGCATTCACACCAGGAGGTCCTGAATTTATAAACCTGGACCTCCTTTTCTCATTTTTCAATACTACAGTCACATTAATTATTCACTGTCCATTACTCATGTTATTATGTCCAGACTTGTCAAGATCCCACCATCGTTGTGCATAAGGTGCAGAGGCACAAAAATGCTCTGCGGGCTGACATATTGCCCCATAGAAGTTGGCAGGATGGCCAGGACCCTTGTAACCGACTTCAAAGGAACTGAACTTGTAGGAGACAGCCCTCCGGCCATATTTGTGGGAAGGTACGGATATCCTTCAGTAAGGGTTTATCCGTCGGCACCGCCGGTAAGAGGGGACACATCATCCTATGAAAAACCCGGTGAATGGATCAACATGAAGATGGAGAATTTTCTTTCAATGAGGCTTTCCCTCATAAGGGGAGGCTTGACCATTAAGGCAGCAAATGCCTCGGATCCGGACAGGGCCCTGCAGGATCTTCAAGTGATGTCCCTGAGTGAAACTCCAGCTGAAACATATATTGAATTTCAGAAGCCCATAAATGCGGGCAGTTTCGAGCTTGACGACAGCACGACTCCCATGGGACCATGGTCTCCGGTCAAGAGAATGAGGATAGAACCTGGGCGGCCAAATATGGCTGCTGAAAAAGCATACTATGACACTGATCTCAAGGCAAATGGGGCAATACTGGATATGTACAGAAAGAATGTGGACGTACTGGCGATTTCAAAGATTCTGAGCATGGGAGTAGTTGGTGAAAAACCCAACAGGAAACTTGTACCTACAAGATGGTCCATAACTGCTGTTGACAAAAATATTTCAGACAGTCTTGTTTCCAGGTTAAAAGATCTGCCACAGATTGACGAGTTCCAGGTGTACAGGAGATCCACTGATGGAAACCTTTTCACTGCAATACTGTGCCCCACCAACTGGAGATTTGAATGGGGGGAGGCCTGGTTCCCGGGCAGCACGTGGAATGCTTTTGGAGACATGGCCCAGGTGGAGATAGATTCAGAAGGATATGGGGGAAGAACCACATATCCCGGTATAGGGGGGTGTTATTATGCAAGCAGGCTAGCTGTTACCGAGAAATTCACAAAGATGGGGAGAGGTGGATCGGCAATGCTCTGGAGGGAGATATACCCTAACTTCCACCTGCCAATAGGGGTATGGTATGTCAGGGAGAACCTCAGAGAAATGTTCAGAACCGAACCTGCAAAATTCGACAGTTTACAGGCTGCCCTCCAGTATCTGGCACCACATTTCAAAGTTGGACTGAACAGATGGGTGGAAAAGTCCCCGTCCTATGCCATAATGAAAAGCAACCTTTACAGTTTCGGGTGAGTCATATGTTTCCCTATACTGTCAAAGAGATCAATACAAGAACTGCACTCTCTCCATCCTCAATGAAAGAACTAAAGTACGCTGTAAACCCTTACAGCGGCTGCACCCATGGATGTCTGTACTGCTATGCCATGGATATGACACCAGTCAGGACAGGTGATACAGAGTGGGGAAAAACCGTCTATGTAAAAAGAAATTTTATAGATGTCCTTAAAAGTGATGTTAAAAGATCAAGGCGCGGACTGGTAGGAATGTCAACTATAACCGATGCATACCAGCCGGTTGACACAAAATACAGGCTGGCAAGGGAAACACTGAGGCTTCTTCTTACCCATGGATTCCGTGTATCAGTGCAGACGAAGTCTTCTCTTGTTCTTCGTGATTTTGACCTTATATCCGATCATAAAAATATCTCTGACGTGGGGACAACAATAACCACAATGGATCGTGAACTGTCCAGGAAGATCGAACCTCTCACTCCCGGACCGGTTGCAAGGATGAAGATAGTGGAAACTGCCAGCAGCGAAAACATAAGGAGATGGATCTTCTATGGCCCCATAATAAGA
>JAMCUD010000006.1 GCA_023379355.1 Thermoplasmatota archaeon | reverse complement strand
CTCATTGATCTAAAAGCAATTTTCTTACCATCCGGTGAGGTTTTTGGGTTTGATATGGCCCCTGCATTCCTGAGTATGGCAAATGATTCACCACTCTTCAGATTATGCCTCCATAACTGGTCATTGTGCACAAAAAGCAAATTTTCGCCCTTGAGGTCGGGCCACATGAGATAGCTGTACATATAATCAACATGAGTATGAATTGGGTATTATTAATTTTGTACCTGTATATTAGACCTGAAAATAACACATGGAAAAAGGTTTATGAAAAATTGTTTTAAATTTTAGGATATAAAAATTTGTCACAGGGCTTATTTTTCCTGTGCTGTGGGTGATGCCTCCGATTTCTTGGGGGCATGTTCCGATCCCTTTGACACATACCTATAGACCAGAGTTCCAACGCTAACCACGATTAAATTGGCTATGAGGGCGAACAAGCCTATGAAGAATGGTCCAAGTTCTGAGTTAGTTTGGATCAGTGTGGTCGTCCAAGTACTGAAGTGATTGGCAACCTCCATGAAGTATATGGCGAAACCAAGCCCTACAATAAGACCTGCCGAGAGAGAATGTTTGTATAGTTTGTTTGTAACCAGACCAAGGAAGAGAGCCGGAAGTGTCTGGAGTATTATTATCCCGCCCAGGAGCTGAAGTTGAACGGAATATGTTAAAGGAAAGACGAAAATGAATCCGACGGCAATGAAAATAAAGACAACCGATGCAATCTTGGCTATTACGGTCTCACGGGCTGGGTTAAGATCTGGCTTGAACTCCTTAACTATGTTACTGGTAAGAAGATTTGCCTGAGATATTGCCATTATGGACGCAGGTACCAATCCACCAATGAATATTCCAAGGAATGCAAACCCAGCCAGCCAACTTGGAAGTGTATAAAGTATGAGGGCAGGAACCACATATGTACCCCTAGAAGTTTTGGCAAACGTCCCAAGGAATGCCATAGCAGAAGGGTTTGAATAGACCATTACCCCAAAGAGTGCAAGAAATGCAAGTCCAACACCGTAAAGTGGGAGAAGTGACTGACTTGTCCTCAACACTTTCCTGTTCTTAGCACTCAGGGAACCGGTTATTGCATGTGGATACAGGTAAAGGGCAAGTGCGCTCATAAGGAATAGAGACCAGTATGCGTTGAATTGAATTGGCAGGATATGGAAGTACGCGGCATTTCCGCTCAGAGTGGTGAAAGCGGAAGAAAGATCACCGTGTGCCACAACTATTATGACCACAATGGCAACGCTGAGCAATATTATAGCATCCTTGAATATGGCTGTGAACGTGGCACCCCTGAGCCCATTCATGAATGTGAAAGCTGCCAGTATAATGAACGAGAGAATAAGAGCAAGATCGGTAACTATGGAGAGATTGGAAATACCGTGGAACATCACAGTGAGGACTGAAAGCATTCCAACTATCTGCAGTGCAATATATGGAAGTTCGGCAACTATACCCACTATTGCAACAAGAATTGCAAGAAGCCTGCTCTTTGAATACCCTTTTATGAAATCGGCCCCTGTCACGTAACCTTTCTCCTTGGAAATTTTCCAGAGCTTAGGCATTGCCCACATGGCAATTCCAAAGGTCAGAGCAACATAGGGAACAGCGTAGAAAAATATTGAACCAACTGCAAATACCGACGAAGGTATCGCTATGAATGTATAGGCCGTGTATAGATCAGCACCCACCAGGAACCATACAACCCAGACACTGAAATGCCTCCCTCCAATGGACCATTCGTCCATTTTTTTAAGATCCCCTCTCTTGTAGTTTCGTCCATAAACCCCAAGGAATACGAATAAAACAAACAGAGCTACAAATACCCCGATACCAAGATAACTTAGCATTTTCAATCACCTTCCTCGGACCTGTTCCAAATTACAGCGGCAGAACCAAACATAACTGTGGCAAGAAAGAGCCATAATATCTGATACCAGTAGAAAAATGGCAATCCACCGATTTCAGGGCTTGTCTTGCTATAACCAGGCACAATCAGCAGACCCACAAATGGAATCAGGGTCAAAACCGAAACCAGAACAACCAATGAAGTTTTCTTCATACGCGTCTGATTAATATGAACCTGTATAAAGTATAATAATCTTTGCATAAGAAAAAAAATTTCATTTTTAATTAATGGTTTGAACAGAAAGTGGTTCGGAATAAATGGTAAATTATCATGTTGTCCCTGAGTGAATTCCCATCTGGCTTTTCATAATGTTATCCTGTCATCACTTTTTTTAGAGGATTTTGAGGACCAGGTTTCACTTGAAAGAATCACTCCTGCGATCATCAATAGGGATGCCCAGATGACGATGAAACTCCATACGTTCAGCAGACTGAAGTGTAAAGCCACAAAAATTAGGATAATGGTTGTTGAAAAACTGGCTGCAATACCTCCTGCGTTGTATGCAAAGCCTACTGCAGTGGACCTGTAACGTTTGCTGAATTTCTCAGCAAGGAAAGCCGGTAATGTTGCGAATATCATTGCCTCAATGAATGCCTGAATAGAAAATGCTGCAACCACTGCGAAAAGGCTGTGGCTTAACCCGAAATATATCAACGGATAGGTTGTAATGAGGAAGGCAAGCGAGTATATTGCCATGGACATTCTCCTTCCACCCAACCTGTTTGAAAGCATTCCTCCGATCCATACACCAAAAAGGGATATGAGATTTATAAGAGCGATTGCGAGACCTACAGTAGAATAAGGGATAGATTCAAATTGTTCCATTACTATTGGATAAAATGAAAGAGTGGCACCGTTCACGAAAAGCAGCCCAGCTGTTATCATTATTACGAATGCGAGGGTCAGAGGAACCTCCTTTACCATGTTCAAAACAGGGATTTTCTCAACTTTAGCCTCCTTTTGCATGTCTTTGAATATCTTTGATTCTCTGGTGAATATTCTTAGAACCAGAGCCAATAAACCAGGTATTATTGATGTTGCAAATAACACTCTCCAACCGAATGCCTGAAAACCTGCCTGGCCGTAGAATGAATCAAGTGCAAAGAATACCAGGGAGACTATGAAATATCCCACACCAAAACCGCTCTGTACAAAAGCCCCGACGAAACCTCTCCTTTCTGGTGGGACTGATTCTGTAGCCAGCGCTGTTCCCCCACCATATTCTGCACCTGCAAAAAAACCTACGAGGAATAGTGCCACATAAAGGATTGCAGGAGCCAGGATCCCTATCTGGGTAAATGTTGGAATCAGGGCTATGGATGCACTGAATATTGAAAAGAACAGCACTGTAATAGTTAACATGGTCTTTCTTCCTAATTTATCCCCGAAAAAATTTCCCAGAACAACCGATCCTACGAGCCTTGCCACTGCGCTGACAATGAACCCCAGAACAGTTGCAACCAGTGCAAGATAGATCGGTGGAAATAATACCTTGGAGATGGTAACGGCAACAAGTGCATAAGTGATCGAAACGTACCCATCCATTACCCAACCTGACCACGATGAAAGGACCTGCATCCATTCCGCTTTTTTCAAGCCGTATACTTCCACGAGAACCTGATCATTTGTACATATTAAACGTTAACTAAGGGTTATTCAACACCTTCAAATGAATCGTTATTCTGAATATCATTGTTTTTGGAAGGCTGTTTGTAAGTGGTTCATGACAATAATTATTACTTGGACTTGAATGAACATCCGATTCTGTTATTATGAGTTTTTCTGAATTCAGTTATGCCAGATCCAATTATTTATCATGAATGTTTAATATCAGGGAGTTGAGATTCTTTTAAAATTCTAGGATTCCATTCCCACCCGCCATTTTACAGGGAATTTATCAAAACCAACGCAAATGCAAAACATTCTATAAATGGAAATGTATTACAATGTATGACATATTCGGCAGAGATCAGCAGAAGGAAGCCAGGACTGTTTCTGTTCTTACTTGACCAATCAAGGTCAATGAGCCACAAGCTTGCTGGACAGCAGACATCAAAGGCCAGAGAAGCCACAGATGCCATAAACAGGCAGATATACGAAATAATTTACAGATGCACTAAAACTGAAGGTGTAAGGGATTATTTTGAAATAGGAATCATAGGTTATGGTTCAAAAACCGATACAGCTGAATCGTTGCTGCCAAATGCAACAATAGTTCCAATATCAAAGATGGCCGAGAATCCAATAAGAATAGAGAAAACCACCAAGAGAATCACTGATTCTGAAGGGGAAGAAGTTGAGACTGAAATGGAATTCCCAGTATGGTTTGAGCCGGTAGCTAATTTCAACACACCAATGGTGAAGGCTCTGAAACTTGCAAAAGAATGGTGCAGAGAATGGCTTCATGAACACTCTGATTCGTACCCTCCGGTTGTGATTAACATTTCTGATGGTGCAGCAACAGATGGAGACCCAATTCCTGCGGCAGAGGATCTCAAATCAATGTCAACTTCCGACGGTAACCTTCTCCTTTGGAACTGTCATCTTTCAGAATCAAAACAGGATGATGCAGTAATATTTCCCTCTGACGAGGATCAACTGCCCAAAACGGACAAGTTTGCCAGAGAACTATTCATGATGTCCAGCCTTCTTCCAGAGCCTTTTCAGGATGTTGCAGCTGAGAGAGGACTGGAAATAAAGAATGGCGCAAGAGGGTATGTTTTCAATGCGGGCCTGGATGAATTGCTGGAATTGCTTGACATCGGAACAAGGGCACCAACCGAGAACCTTCATTAGAGATAGCTGTGAAAATACACAATTTTCACCTCAGCAAACTGGGGAATCCTTCCAGGGAGTATGAAGATTCCCTGAGTTTCGACATCAAGAAGGGCAGATTTGCAATTGCAGACGGTGCAAGCGGTTCAACATTCTCAGATATATGGGCCAGGGCGCTTACTGAAACCTTCGTGAATTCCAGAATAGACCTTTTTGGGGACACTGATGGAATAATGAATAAGATGGTGTCGACCTCCAGGGATTACTGGTACGAGAATATAAACTGGAAGGCCCTTCCATGGTTCCTTAAAAACAAGTCAATATCCGGTTCATACTCCACTTTTCTGGCACTTCAGATAAAGAAGGTAACCGGCATTCTGAAATTTAAGTCCATTTCTGTTGGTGATTCCTGCATGTTCATTCTTGATGGAAACAGAATCAAAGATTCCTTTCCAATAAAGTTTCCTGGAGAATTTGGAAGTAACCCCAAGCTCATATGGAGCGGCCAGGGTTCACCTGTGAAAAAGAGTTTGAAAGTTCCTGAACCCGAACTGTTGGAATTTTCGGGAAACCTTGAAAAAGATCAGACTGTCATTCTTGCCACCGATGCAGCTGCAAAATGGATCATGGAGGACACAGAGGATGCCATGAACCTTTTCCTCAACGACTTTGAGTCCCTGGATTCAAAGGTACCGAAACTGATAAACGAGGGAAAGATAAAAAATGATGATTTTACAGTTTCCATTCTGGAATTCACAGACTGATCAGTTTCAGTGGATCTATCCCATCCCAGAGAGGATCTTTGCCTGTGGACTGAACTAACAGCTTCGTAAGTTTTTTAACCTTTCTCCCTCCACCAGAGTATAATGCTTTGATGACTTCAGAATGATCCGGGTCCTTGAAATCCTCCTTTCTCATGATGAGGCAATCTGGATCATCTCCGTTGTATTTCTTCCACATGTCAGGTTTTTCAGCCAGTGCAAGCAGAGAAAGGTAAATCACAAGGGATGAGAAATTGTCAAGGTTAGAACCGTAATCGTCAACCTTCCTGTTCGGGTGCTGGAAACCTGAATGACCAAGTTCTGGGGCTTTCTGACCCTCCATAAGTGGAACATACATGCCGTCATAATCCACGAATATCATCTTTCCTTTTTTGTCAATTATTATGTTATCCCCGGAGAGATCTCCATGGGCTATGCCAAAACTGTGCAGTTGTGCCACGGAATCTATGAAATCTTTTGCCAGCTTCTTCATTATCTTAGGGTCCTTGAGATTTGCCTTTATGAAAGTGTTGAGAGGGGTTCCGTCGATCCACTCCATTGTGAGAATTGGATAATACACAGTTGGGTTTTTCATTGCCATTATGCCTTTGGTATAGAAATCAAATTTTATCAGTGGATCAGCTGCGTAATTTATCCCCTTCAGGTAAGAAGATAACTCAAGATATCTCATGTTGAGATGCGATGTTCTTTTGGTGAAACATTTCAGCGCCAGTAGCTGTCCTGATGATGTTCTGACCTTGTATATTGAACCGTAATTTCCTGTAGCATGAACATACCAGTTGACTGAGACAGGATTCTTAATGGCAGTTGCTGTCTGGAGTTCAGTGAGATCTTTGTAGATGGAGTGCTGAAGAGACTGAAAACTCTGCTCATAATCGCGCCCGGAGGGCCATGAACCCTGAGGATCTTCAGGGGCAGTTAATTTCTTAGTTTTCAGATCATTCAACACATTTTCCATAATCTTCCTGTTTGTTTCATACCAGGAGGCAGAGGATTTTGGTTTAGGACCATTTAGATTTTGGTTTGCCAAGGGGGCTTCAGTCTTTTTTTTCTGTTTCCCTGTCTGCTGGGGAATCTGTGATGGTGAGAAGTGCGAGAGGATTTTTTTGGTTATCTCAATGTGAGTTTTCCAGGATTCCATGTTACTCACCTTAACAAGAACAGTTTCAGGGGCACTCCCCTTAACTATGAGGCAGAGTCTCTTCATCATCTTTCCTTCTATTGTGACATTAATGATGTCCTCAACTTTAATTTCGAAACTGTCCTGCCTGTTCCTGTTTCCTGGATCCGGTTTAAAAATAACCTTCAGAGGTGTGAGTATAAGAATTCCATGGCTTTTGCTGAAGCTGGCAGGTTCAGTTAGAATGTAGTGTGGGTCATCGTTATTGGAAGCCATCTTCTGAACAATCATATACATGACCATAAATGTATGCTCCATGACGGACAAAGCTGGAATAGTGTTTTGTCTATTTGATTCAGCAGATACAGTATTTCGCTCCCTAATTGGTTTTTCTGGATTTTAGCCGGGATCCGTACCTCGGAATGTCAGGACCCGGAGAAGATGGATTACTGGACAAGGGACAGGTATACTTCCTCCATCCGGTCCATTCCCTCAACGGAATCTATTTCAACTCCGCTTTCCATCAATTCCCTGAGGATTGAATTTCTCGTTGCACCTGGATTCATCTCCAGAGTTATCTCGTTCCCCTTTGAGGTTATTTCCTTCGCTCCCCTTATATTTACCACATGGTTGAAGCTCCCTCTGATCCTCATTTTGTTTCCCTTAATGCCTGAGATATCTTCGTTGAATTTTATTTCACCCTTATCAACTATTATGACCCTGTCGCAGACTTCTCTTGCTTCCCATATGAGGTGTGTACTGAACAGGATTATCCTTCTCTTTTCTTCCTTGAGGGTTGTGAGGATATCCCGCATCTCCCTCATTCCCCTTGGATCAAGGCCAAATGTGGGTTCGTCCAGGATTATTATCTCTGGATCACCGATCATTGAGACAGCAAGACCCAGCCTCTGTTTCATTCCTCTGGAATATTCACCTGTCTTTCTGTCAAGATATCCGGTTATGCCTGTGATACCGCTGAGTTTTTCTATCTCTTCAGATACTTCTGATACTGACAGTCCTTTTATCCTGGCAACAAATTTCATGGTGTCTCTTCCCGTAAGGTATGGATAGAATTCCGGCTGTTCCACCAGAGATCCGATCTTCTCCAGTGCCTTGGTGGGATTCTGATTGACATTTATTCCGTTCACCAGTATTTTACCTTCAGTGGGCTTCAGAATATTGGTTATGATCTTGAGAAGGGTGGTTTTGCCTGCACCGTTAGGTCCCAGTAACCCAATGCACTGTGGCCTGTCCACAATCAGGTTTATATCTTTCAATACCTGCAGAGAACCGAAATTCTTGGTCACACCCATTATATCAAGGCTTGGCATTTATTTCACCTCCTTGTTTTCAAAAATAAGCAAAGCTATGACAAGCGACACTACAAGGTAGAGAATCATCACAAGAAGTGACACCATGATGGATGAGAATGAGGCCCCGGAAATACTGTTGTTTACTGCGAATGTGGATGTACTTACATTTATGAAAACCCTCTCCACAATTGATGCGGCGTTGTCAAGAAGGAAGAAAGCGTTGTAGCTGTAAATGAGATCAAATACTATGTTCATTGCAGAGAAAATTATGAAATAGATCAGAAATACGGTGATGTAAGCGTAGAGATTCTTTTTGAATATGCTGCTCACCAGAAAAGTGAAGGCTGAAATGGTGAATATGAACACTGCAAGAAGGCCTATTGATTCCAGGAAAGTGGCCGGAAGCTGCCCTGGGAAGACAATATAATATACTACAACCTCCGCTGCGACATAAATAGCTGCTATGACAATGGTAGCAGACACCGAAGCAAGATATTTAGCCATCAGCAGTACGCTTCTTCCAATGGGTAGGGGAAATATCTGGAAGGCAGTTCGATTCTCTATTTCACTGGAAATAGCCGGTGATCCGAAGAAAACAGCAGCAAAAACAGGAAGGTCTGAGAGAACAAAAGCCCATATGTAGAGGAAAAGATCCTCCTTCAGGCTGGTTGGGATTGGCTTGCCCTTGATCTGTGGTATGAAATCCGGGAGTTTGTTGAGATATCTGAATGATAGATATACCATGATCCCGGACACAAGGAGATCAAGCAGGAGCATGAGATAGAAGCTTCTTGAACGGTAATAGTTTTTGAAATAGTAGCCATATGTTATTGAGAAACGGTTTGTCATAATTATGAACTCCCTCCAAGAATCATTTCATCACCGTGATACAGTCATTTATCCAGATAGGCTGTCAAATAGTTCTGGTTCAGGCCCGTGAGATTCAGCACCTTTAATATGCTGCCTGGATTCCCCAGCCCAATCCCCAATTTTATTTCAAGCTGCAGAGGTGTGTTCCATATTGCGCTGAAATTGGTGAAATTTGTTTCCTGGCTGGAAATATTGTACATTTCATAGAGTTTAGTTGATGCCATATTGAAGTAGATCTCTGTGGAATTCATGGTAATATTGCCTGTTATGGACCTGAGAAGGGAACTGTTATCCCCTGAAATGTAAAACGAAAGGTTTGATAAACCTTTTAAATACGAACTGTGTGAAACAAAATTATCATTTCCCGTATAGGCGTTAATTGAATGATTCAATGAATTCTGTGATCCCACAATGAACGAAAGGCCGTAAGGATTATAGGCATAGAGGCTAAGGGAAAGATTGGATTCCATTTGCTTTAGAAATCCTGCCACAGTGGATGGAAATTTTGAGTTTATTGCGTTGAAACCGGTTTCGTTTATCCGTATCCTGTATATCTGGAATCCATGGACGGTATCCCGGGTTGACAGGCTGATCCCAAGACCGGAAGTTAAAGATGATGCGTTTGATGAATTTGAAACACCTGCTACTGAAGAGGTGTTCAGGGTTAAGAGTGATTCTGCATTTTCAATCACAAGCCCGGGGGATCCTGATGCATAGAAAGCATACATCTCAGTGCCATTATAGTTTATTCCAGCGACCATTGTTGAATTACTTGGAATATACGCAAACGGGTTTGATGCCTGATCCGAAACTGACATGTAATGGTAAAGAACAATTGCTGTGGGAGCCACCACTGCCAGTGAAAGAATCACGATGAGTACTTTTTTTAATACTGGCTCCATGATTATGCATTTCCAGTTCCTATTTAAATGTACATCAAGTTTTATTTATCATAGTGAGTGGGAAAACCCACCTCTTCAGGGGTGGGATGAGAGCGAACACGTAGTGTAATAACCTTGATGTGATTACGCAAACAACATGTACAAAGCCTACAGATTCAGGGTGTACCCCAATGAAGATAAGAAGATCCTCATTGAGAAACATATTGGATCATGCAGGTTTGTATGGAATCATATTCTTGATATGCGTAACAGGAGATATACCGAAACGGGAAAGGGCATGACATACAGGGAGACGGCATTGCTTCTCCCCGCACTGAAGAAAGAATACCCATGGCTTAATGAAATCAATTCACAAAGTATTCAGCAGGTTGTAATGCATCTTGATAGTGCCTTTCATCAGTTTTTCAAGAAACTTGGTAACTACCCTGTGTTCAAGAAGAAAGCAAATAAAGGATCATTCACAGTTCCACAACACTTCAGCATCGAAGACAATCATCTGACAATCCCCAAATTCAATACACCCATACGTTTCTTCAAGCACAGGGAGATTGAG
>JAMCUD010000005.1:3878-9401 GCA_023379355.1 Thermoplasmatota archaeon | reverse complement strand
GAACCTCATAGAACTGGAGCGTACGGCCATTTACTGTCTCCACGGAATTTTCTGTAATAGATTAAAAGAACCGGCAGAGTTGATAGCATCACGATCCATTGGCTGAATTTGAAAAAGTAGCTGGACTGCCAGAAAACGATGTACAGTAATGGTATGTACCATCTTGATTTCATTTTTTAATCTCCGCATAATATGTTTTTCCATCAATCTCAATAAATACTATGTCTTCAAAGATAAACACAGGCCTTTCCACAAAGGTCGCCATCCTAAATAGGTCATCAGTACTTCTTACAGGAATGGATCCATCTGGTGGACCTACACCCAGTTCTATGAGGTTCTCTCTGTTATCTCTTCTGAACCTTTGGACAGGATCAGGTTTGGAAGGCATAACCAAAAAGGCTGAATAACCCAGAAGTATGGCAGCAATTATAATCAGCGGATAGGAAGTATCACGGCTCAGTGGAATAATTATCTTTCCCGGGATCACAGCATTCTTGAAGTAAGAACCTGTCACGGGAGCATCTCCTGGTCCTGAAACAGAATCAGTGGCTCCTCCAATGGCAATGGTAAGATTTGAATCTGACGACCCAAGATCGCTCTTTGCCTGGGAAATTATGTTTATTGAATAGGACGAACCTGAGGTAAACCCAAGCTGATCATTGATTTCAGATCCTAAGGAAACGTTGGAGGTCAGGTTTATTCTCATCACAAAAGAATATGAGAAGCTAGACGTAGCGCTAAAAACTTTATCTGTGCTGTATGAAAGTTTCTCCCAGGAGGGACTTGAAGATATGACGTACACACTGTAGCTGTAATAGATCTGTTCACTTGATCCTTGGGAATTGAAATAATTTACATTCACGTCAATTAACACATCCTTGCTGATGCTATTGTATATAACAGACGGATCTGTTAGCGTGGTATTGTTGCCATATAGTGTGCTGTTATGTAACTGATCAACAAGACTCATACCGGCATTCAGTGAATAAGAGCCATAGGCTTCACGAACATCTCTTGGCCTAGGCTGAACAAGAACAATGAGGGCAATGGCAAGAATAATTATGCCAACCACACCTATAGCAGTGGATTTACTTTTCTTATTAATTATAGACTTCATGAAGATATTAAACCAAGTGAATATTCCTTAAAATATTTTGCAGTGCAGAGTATATATCAGAAAGTATAGAAAGAATAATGGCAATATTCCCGGCATTTGTGATTGATCTAACCTTCATACGTTATGGAAATTTCGTTATTGTGCTAATTTTTGAAAGTATCAGCTTTCTACAGTCACTGTTCTGTCATTGTTATCACCAGTGGCAGAGTGAATGAAGATTCCTGATAGCTGTTTCCTGAAGTCTGTGATAGAAAGATGAAGAAGCCAATAGTAAGGCTGCAACCAGGGGATACCTGGTTTCCATTTTCCCATATTATACCATAATAACCGCCAGGATTCTGGCACTGGTTTACAGTGCTGTTAACAACTGCAAACCACGCTTCCTGATTATTGCAGCTCGTTGCGTTGTAGAAGCTCAATCCGTTACCTGAGAACTGCCCAAAGGATATATTCGAGACAGATAAAACCTGGCTGTTTGGATTGTAAATCTGGATACAGAATAATAGTGCATTTCCAGGTGAAAAATTTGATATGTTCAGGTTGTCATTTATGGAACCAGAATAGGATGTGTGGTTCTTAATAACCTCAACCGGCGGGCAAAGCTCATTGAACAGACAGTTTGAATCACCCTCAAAAACGTGACTGTTCACGTACAATTCCGTATTATCAGCCCAGAAAGCACATACTGAAACACCGTCGTTGATTCCAAAGAAATTTGCTGTAGCTGAAACATTTGTTGTTGCCATTCCTGAAAAAGCAGAAAATGCCAGGGATCCGGACATTACAGAAAGAATCATCACAGTGCAGATAATTATGATCCGGATCCGCATTATTCACAAATGCTGGAGTATTTAAAAACCATTTTGAATTATAAATATGAACCTTTCATCAATTAATATGGGGAATGCAAACTTTTATAACTCTACAAATAAGATTTCGTCACAGATGATCTTGGAATTAGCGGGCAGGATTGAAGGAATTCATTCCCGGATCGTTATCAGCGGTCTTCACAGGCTCTTGATCGGAATACTCCAGGTTATTGGTCCTTCCAGTCAGCCTCACTATATCGACGTAGAATAAGATTATCACTGCCCCGAAAATCAGGGTGGCACCGATCATAATATCATTTATCTGCCTTATGGGGGCAAAGGGAGGAGCTGTAATGAACAGAAGAAGAATGGAATACTGCATAGCGGCAACTATCACGCCATAGACCAGGACTGTATTCGTTATCACTGAAGTCAGGACTTGAAGGGAGGCCAGATTTTTCTGCTTTCTACTTATTCGATCCAGATAGCTATGCAGGTCCGCTATTTCGTGGGTGGCATCACTGGCGATATTTGAGGCTCCCTCCTCTATCTTCTCAGCAAAATTTTCCATGCTATCAAGGAGTTGTTCAGTGTCCCTGCTGGTTTTGCTTTCCAGGAAAAAACTGATGATCTTTTTCAGGAATATCATGTTCATTATCCTGGTCTGCTCTTCGTTAAGTTCTTTCAGTTCCGCAATATATTTTCTGGACTCCTTTCTCAACCCTATGTAAACAAATACGCATGTTACGAAAATAATGGTGGGGGTCAGAGCAATTACCGGATTTATCATGCTGAGTACATTTTCCTGGCACTTTGCATTGCATCGTTTCCAGCTTTTGTGAGTGTGTAAAAGCTTTCATTCTCGCTGTCCTTTCTCAACTGAACGTAATTCTTCTTTATGAGTTCATCAAGCAGTTCATTTGCGCTTCTGTAATTCAGGTTGCACTTGTAGATTATGTTGGTGATTCTGCTGCTTTCTTCATTCAGAAGTTCCATGACATCAAGCATTATTCTCATTCGATCTCTTCTCAGTCTCATTGATCCCGATGAGTTTCTGCATCCGGTAGAACCCTTAACAGGCGGCTTTCCAGAGTCGGCAGTGAAGAGTTCGATTCCGAACCTGAAATTCTTAATGATAATGGCACCGATCATTTTCAAGGCATTTATGAGGTTGCCCTGGTATTTATCGCATGTGCACATTATAAAAATCCCGTCTGAATATTTTTCTGCCCGGAGAATCTGAACCTTTCCTATTATCTCATAAATTGAACCATAATCCGAGTCGGCCTTAAGGATGATAATCTTCCCGCCATCTTTGGATTCACAGTAAAAATCCACATGGTGATTTATTCCGCTAGTCCCTTTTAGTGAAACTTTCTGTTTTACTGCCCATATGCCAGGCTCAAGATAGAGAACGTCATCGTTAATTGAAATGCCTCGAGAAGAGTCTTCATTCATTGAATCAGATATCATATGGAAAACATGAGGCTGAAGATAATTAATTTTCTCTTGTTATTATAAGTATATATCTATATTTATTATGTATTTAACATGCACTTGTACAGACTCATTCAGTCCTTGCCCATAATACAGGTAATTACGGATTCATAAATATATAATTAACCCGGACAGGTTTTAAATCGGACTGAAGATCACGGGTCAGTTAAGACATGCCAACGATAAACCTCCTTTCGCAAGATAGGAGAAAAAAGCGAGCGAAGTTTTATCATTTCTCTCAACATATTGACTTGTACACTGGTAGACAGAAATGAAAAAGAAGGGATTTGCATATTGCTTCATGAGCATATGCATCAGTGAAGTCAGGTGGCTCAGCATGGAGGACAGAGTATCCTCGGGCACTGAGAATCAAAGCCCACGCAGATAAAGTCAGCAACCCCTGAAGTGTGGAGTTTCACGCGAAAGCCAGGAAAGGAGGCCACTTATGTATCTTGCAATAAACGAGGTAAGTGATTGGTTTGGATCCAGAAGTTAAGAAAAAATATCTTGAAGCAGGCGTCATAGGCAGAGATGCGCTGGAACTTGGGAAGAGCCTGGCAACACCCGGCGCCCTGCTTCTGGACGTTGCAGAAAAAATTGAAGGCTACATCAGGGAACAGGGGGCGGTTCCGTCATTTCCCGTTAACCTCTCAATAAACAACGAGGCTGCGCATTATTCACCATATGTGGGCGATAAAAAGAAATTTGCCACCGGCGATGTGGTGAAGATAGATGTTGGGGCATCGGTTGACGGTTACCTCTCTGATAATGCCGCCACTGTGGAAGTTGGGGAATCCGGCCAGCACAGTGATCTCATCGATGCCACACGCGAGGCACTCAACGCAGCCATAAAGAAGGTCAGGCCGGGAGCCCAGATAAGGTCCATAGGGCAGGAAATAGGCAGGGTAATCACATCGCATGGATTCAAGCCAATAAGGAACCTCGGTGGGCATGGCCTCAACAGATACGATCTCCACTCGGAGATATTCATACCCAATTATGATGACGGAAATGGCGAGACATTCCATGCGGATATGGCAATTGCAATTGAGCCATTTGCCAGCACGGGCATAGGGATGATTCACAACGGACCAGGCGGTCACATATACATACTCAGCGGAACAAAGGTCAGGAAGGATGAGCCCCTGTACCAGAATTTCAATACAGTCCCATTCGCAGAGAGATGGGTGGCAAAGATAATGCCGGACTACGCGGACTACCTGCACAGGATGATTAAGGCAAAGGAAGTGAGCGAATTCGCTGTTCTCAGGGAGCACAAGGGATCTTTCATATCACAGGCAGAGCACACTCTCCTGATCCTTTCAGACGAGGTAATTGTCACCACTGCCTGATGAGGCCGTATATTGCATCCACTATCCTCTCAATAGAGTCTTCACCGTTCATAATCACCAGGTGCTTCCTCAGCACCCCTGTATAATATGATCTCACTCTGTCAAGGTACTGAAGATCCTCGAATCCTGTTATGTTGCGTCGGTTCCATATCCTTTTTATTGCTGTGTCTGCACTTATGTCAAGATAAACATTGAGATCCGGCCTTACCTTTATGATCTCTGAAACGCCTGACATCCATGTCACCACTTTTTCCGGAGTGCCGAAAATCCCTTCAAGAAGCGATCCCTGATAGGCAAAGGATGAGTAGATATATCTGTCGCACAGCACCAGGTAGCCCTGGTCAAGTTTTTCAGATATCTCTGCCTGGTGCCCGTACCTGTCCTCCGTGAACATGAAGAAGAGCTTCAGGGCGCTTTCCGCATCCCTCTGCGACACCAGCTTACCGGCAATGCTATCCACGCTGAAGGTAGGCTCATGTGTAAGGAAAACCTTGATCCCGTCACTTTCCAGCTTTTCCCTGAGCCTTGACGATACTGTTGTCTTACCTGAACCGTCAATGCCTTCAAGAGCTACAAACATTCAGGAAGTGAACTGTTTGATCTATATTGAAGTAATGATTGGAAGCGGCAACAAAACATATATGCACTCTCAATATGGCAGCAGAGTCCGGAAAAAATCCTATGCGCTTAAAGATTCCAGGCGGGGCGCTGTTGAGCAACAGGCATGTCTCTGCAATATCCATGGCCC
>JAMCUD010000005.1:0-3775 GCA_023379355.1 Thermoplasmatota archaeon | reverse complement strand
CTATGGCGGGAATCTCATAGACCGGCTGGGAAGGAGGATGGCAGCAGTGTGGCTTCCCCCCATCATAATGGCGCTTCTTCTCTTCATGGCATTCTCCATATACTTCCATTCATCCCTGTATTTCATCTATTCAGCATTCCTCCTGGTGGAGCCGTTCACAAGCATTCAGGGGATACTGGATAACGTCGTCATTACGGACACCACTGAAGAGAAGCAGAGGACGGACGCCTTCAGCATGGTGAGGATTGCCGGAAACCTTGGATTTTCGGTTGGACCTGCACTGGGAGGTTTCCTGTCCCAGATCAGCTATTTCTACGTCTTCCTTTTCCCTGCAGTTCTCACTGCCGGGGAGTGGCTTCTCTACATCCGTTATGTGTCCGAGACCAAGACTGATTTCTCTGTCAAGACAGGAAATTTCCAATTTCCCTGGAGGGATACCAAGTTTGTGATCCTGAGCCTCCTGGTGGCATCCATGTGGTTCGTTGCCGGACAGTGGGGCACGACCCTGACGCTCTTCTGGACCAACATAGACAGGGTGCCAAACTACATGATCGGCATACTCTACTCAGTGAACGGCCTGGCCGTGGTGTTCCTCCAGATGCCCGTGAACTGGGTGCTGGCCAGGATGAGGGATTTCAACAGGATTGCCCTTGGAGGTGCCATATATTCCATAGGTTTCTTTGCCTTGGCCTTCTTCTCAGGTTTCCCCTTCCTTATAGCTGACGTTGTTTTCCTCACAATTGGTGAAAACGTGATGTCGCCTGTGACATACAGTCTCATTGGAAAGATATCACCGGCAGAGAAGCGGGGCCAGTATTTCGGCGCATTCCAGCTGCTGCTGGGCCTTATTGCCCCTATGGCACCGGTCCTGGGCACCGGCCTCCTCTCCAGATTCCCATCAGTTCCATTCCTTATGTGGCTTCCAATCCTTGTCATAGGTATATCCATGTCATTCCTGGTATCCAGGGTCGGCATGATCATGATGACGGGAAGGAAACCGGCAAGCTACGAGACAAAGCTGTGATGGCCTTAACAACAGTCCTTAAGAACGGGCAGGCATAACCACATCATGGATCATGGGGATGGATTCAACACAAGGGCGGTGCATGCCGGTGAGATTATGGACGAGCGTTTTGGGAACGTGGTCACGCCAATATTCGAGACAGCAACATTCATGTCGCCAAACAGGAGCGATGACCCATATATGGACAGCAGCAGGGGCGAGCCGTTCCTGTACACAAGATGGGGCAATCCCACAACGCAGTCTATGGAATCAAAGTACGCATCTCTTGACCGCGTGAAATATGGCATTGCGTTCTCATCGGGAATGGCAGCCATCACTTCTGCGATCTTCGGGCTGTGCAGCAGGGGTGACAGGATACTTTCCATAAATGAACTGTACGGCCAGACACATTCATTCTTTTCCTCATATCTCCAGAAATTTGGCATAGGATGCGATTTCATCAGCCTTGATCAGGCAAATTCACTTTCATTCAATCCTGAGGGGCACACACTTCTGTACCTGGAATCCATAATAAACCCCACACTGAAGGTTGCCGATCTGGGGACAATAGGCAACTTCTGCAGGGAGAAAGGCATACCACTCATTGTGGATGCGACATTTGCGTCACCGTACAACCAGAACCCCTCTGCATTTGGAGCATCAGTTGTTCTGCACAGCGGAACCAAGTACATTTCCGGGCACAGCGATATTACCCTGGGGCTGGCCGGCATGGACGACAGGGATACTTTTGACAGGATACAGGCAGTTAGGAGGACCACCGGCCCTGTGCCGGATCCTCTGCAGTCCTACCTTGCAGCAAGAGGAATGAAGACAATCGGACTCCGGGTTGAGAAGCAGAATCGTGTTGCCATGGATCTTGCGGGGTTCCTTAGTCAACACAGGAAGGTTGTACGTGTTCATTATCCTGGGCTGGAGGAATCACCCTACCATTCCATAGCTAAGAAGGTGCTGAGGGGATATGGCGGCATGGTGTCATTCGAGGTTGCCGGAGGCCATGGTGGCGCAAGGAAATTCATGTCTTCACTGAAGGTACCGGCCGTGGCAGCAAGCCTTGGAGGCGTTGAGAGCCTTGTAACTCTTCCCGTGGAGACAAGCCATTCCTCAATACCTCCTCATGAAAGGAAGGCAATGGGGATTGAGGATGGGCTGGTGAGATTTTCATGCGGCATCGAGGATTCACAGGATCTGATTGATGATATTGATAATGCACTGTCGTTGCTGTGAATCATCACAGTAGCTTGAAAGACCCTGTTATGGGATCAAGTGCGCTTGACTCAGCAGGTCCTATGCCCACGCATGTAAGGGTCCCGGGATCAACCTGGGTGTGGCCTGCGTCGAATATTGCCTCGGTTATTATGCCCTCTGAATCTGCCCGGGACTTGAGCTCAAGAAGCTCCTGCTGATTTGCAAGCCTCACAACGATCTTCTTCTGCCCTCCCTCCATCCACTTCCTGAAAATCTTCTTCTCCTTCTTCTCGGCCTTCAGGGCACAGGCAACTGCAGCATGTGCCACCTGTGCTGCTATCTTCCCCTTTCCAAGGTCAAGATCCTTCCTGACTGCGATAACCATCTTCACTTCGTCTACCATGGGACATCCTTCTTCTTCATTGCAAAGCCTATTATGTTAACTCCCCTGTGGAGGGGAGGCGTTATTACCAGTACTGCAACTGCACCTGTTATGTTCCCGTAGTAGCTCATGAAGAATGACCTGGCAAATAAGAACAGAAACAGGAAGGAGACCAGAACGAAGGGCCACTGGTCCAGAAGGGCACCCTTGCCGCCTCTCTGAATGCCAATCCTTCTCTTTATGAATGATCCTGCAACATCACCCGTGAGCGATCCGAAGGACATTGCCAGAAGCACCACCAGAATCTCAATGAATGTCTTCCCGTATGGCAGAGATCCTGCAAAGCCAGATACGTAGAAAATGCCGGCAAGTATAAAACCAATGAGCACACCGGCAAGTGATCCACCGAAGTATCCTGTCCATGTCTTCCCGTCCCCAAGAATGCGCTTTCCATCAGGGAAATTCCTTCCAGCATCAATGGCGTAGTGACCTCCGGTTATGACGGCAGCAGGGTTGGCAACGAAGGCCGGGATGAACAGGATGAAGGCATACACTATGTCCATAACTATTGTGACTATCTCAGGCATATTCCTCAACGGCCTTTAGTATATCCGCCTTTGTAACGATACCTTTCAGTTCCCCGTTCTCCATGATGAGGACTGCGCTGGAGTACTTCAGCAGTGGGTAGATCATGGATATGGGCGACGATCGGTCAAGCTGGGGCAGCGTCGGCCCCATGACCTTCCTGACAACCAGTGTTTTCAGGGAATCTATGGTATTTCCCTTCAGCAGGAGATCATTGATATCCGATTCCGACACGGTTCCAACAACCTTCCTGTCAAGCGTTGCAACCGGAAGCTGTGAAAAACCCTTTTCCCTCATGACGTTCAGCGCAGTTATTATGGAATCTGTTGGTGAACAGGTTATGACCGGTGCCGTCATTATCTTCTCGGCAGTTATGTCAATGGTGGTTGCCTTCTGGCCGGTCCTGTTAAGGTAGTCAAAAATTTTCCTGACCTTGTCATAGGTCGGATTTATGCTGCCCTTTTCAAGCCTCGCAATATAGGACTGGCTCACGCCGCTTATTCTGGCAAGCTCCTTCTGGCTGATCCCGAGATTCTTGCGCATCTTCCTGAGTTCCTCAATGGACGGCAACATGATGAGGAGGGATTATTACCGGTTTA
>JAMCUD010000004.1 GCA_023379355.1 Thermoplasmatota archaeon | reverse complement strand
CCGTAATGCGAGAAGAGAATGATGAAATCCTGCAGTAACCGATGGTACTCTGGCTCACCCATATCTTCCTTTTCTTCCTGCTTCAATCTCTCCAGCAGAATGCCCATGGTTCGATCTATATCTATTTCATCAGGATATATGCCAAAACTCTTCACGTACCTGATCATGTTTTCCAGTTTTGGAATAATCATGTGGCGTATTGTATCAGGGCTGTAAGTGAAAGTCCCCAACTCTATGATTTTCCGGTAAATGATGAAGCGGAGCAGTGAGTTGGACACCAGGCCAGGCTGGCCTGATTCGTCTTCTCCATAGGCCAGGCTGTGCATTGTCCCTATGTCCAGAGTATAAATTGACCTAAGTATCTCCGGATCCTCACCAGCCACCGAAATTATCCTCTGAATCATTTCACGGGCTGCCCGGTTTGTGAAGGTCATGCATGCTATTCTTTCAGAGGAAACGCCGCTCCGCAAGAGGCCAATAACCGTATTTGCAATCTCCTGTGTCTTTCCGGTGCCGGGGCTTGCAACAACAATGGTGTCAGTTCTGATAGGAGCCTCCATTATGATGAATAATGTGATGTGCTAAAAAATGTTGCAGTTCAATAGGCATGCCAGCAAAGCAGCCTTCACAGGAGGATTAAAAAATATAATCTTTGTAGCTACTCAATAATCTATGCCGCGCCTTGCCGGTATTCCCTGAGAATAAGGATGCTTTATTTCCAGCATTTCCGTGATCAGCGATGCCCTCTGCAGTATCTCATCAGGCATCTTTCGTCCTGTCAGCACTATTTCCAGGTTATCGCTCTTTCCATCGATGAACCTGAGAACCTGTTCTAGATCCAGAAGATGATAGTATATAGCAACGTTGACCTCGTCCATGATGACAATGTCCCACTTTCCAGTTGAGACCTCCTGCAGCATGGAGCTGAAGGCTTTCTGCACCTTCTCCCTATACTCCTGTGGCGGCTCATTCCTCTTGCAAATGACCACATTCTTTATGCGATCCCTGTCTGCCTTGGGAATGTCATCTTCCCATGCAATGAAATAAGGCATCCCTGCGAAATCCACCCTGAGATCGTCAGGGAATCTGGAAGATGTTCTGTTCTCGCCATAGGTGCCAAGCTTCATAAACTGGATGATGTAAACCCTCAGTCCCCATCCAAGTGCCCTGAAGGCAAGCCCAAATGAGGCGGTTGTCTTCCCCTTTCCATTCCCGGTGTAAACTTCCACGAGCCCCTTCTTGAGTTTAGGTGCCATTTAAACCATTTTCCCGTAATGCAGCAAGGAGATATTAACAATGCCGGGCTTACCAGTCATGCTTACACTCGTGGTTGTTGACGCAGAACTTGAACTCGTCCCGCCTGAGATGCTGGATGACTATTCCATAAGGATACAGGCGAAGAAGAGGAAGAAGCCTGCAAAGAGGATGATTCTGGACAGTAATTTCATGCACGGAGCCATAGAAAGGGCTTTTCCTGGAGAATCCACGAGGCGAGGTAGGCCCGACATAATATTTCATCTTCTCCAGGTTGCGCTTGAGTCCATACTGAGCAAGAGAGGCCAGTTGACCGTCATAATTCACACAAGAAACGACATAATCATCAGTGTTAATCCCAGGACCAGGCTCCCCAAGTCTTACAACAGATTCGTCGGGCTCATGGAAGACCTCTTTGAAAAGGGAATCATATCGGGACAGGATGAGGTTCTCCTCAAGACGGAGGCCGGCGACTGGAAGCATGCAATTTCGCTTGGATCAGGCCAGAGGATATTGCTCTCTCCCAGGGGCGTAAATGCCGGAATCAGGGAGATATTCCGCTCTGGGCCAGGAGAGGATAGGACTGTTGTCATAGGGGGATTCTCGCAGGGAGACTTCCTTTCCGATGTTTATTCCCTCGGATCTGGAATAAGCATCTTCCCTGAGGAGCTTACAATTTGGTCAGTGGCCATGGAGGCAATCTGCCAGTATGAGAGAGATTTCAATATCCTGTGAACCATGAGTTGATGGGAGTCTGCAAAAAATAGATTAATACCGTAAAGATAAAGGTAGACCTGAAGGTTAGGATCAAAATGGCGCGAATGCACACCAGAAAGAGAGGAAAATCAAAGTCAAGGAAGATTTACAGCTCGGAGAAACCAAACTGGATACAGTTCTCAAACGATGAAGTAATCAAGATGATAGTTGATATGAAGAAGGCAGGCAGCACGTCGTCTGCAATAGGCATTAAACTTAGAGACCAGTATGGCATCCCCAGCACCCGGGCCGTCCTAGGGAAGAAGGTTAACCAGGTGCTTGCAGAGGCGGGCATAAAGGATCAGGTGCCGGAGGATCTTCTCAACCTAATAAGGAGGTACCAGAGCGCATCAAGGCACATCGAGCTGAATCCAAAGGACTACAGCAACAAGAGAGGGCAGATGCTAATAATGTCAAAAATACTCCGGCTTGTGAAGTACTACAAGCGCGAGGGAAAATTGGCCCCTGAGTGGAACCTGGCAAAGGTTTTATGAAGAAATGCTCAAGGATATAATAGACGATAAATTTTACAGCATCCTTAAGGAGGGTTCGCAGCGGATCCTCGCTAACAATTTTGTCAGAATACTGACGCATTACGATGGAGATGGAGGCAGTGCGGCCATCATTCTCACACAGGCCCTCAGGCGAAAGAATATAAGATTTCATCTCGGGTTCATAAGGAATCTTGATTCTGTTAAATTCAGGGAAAGGGTGGAAGAATATCCAGACGTATTCACCATAATTGCCGATGCAGGATCAGACCAGGCAGGTGCCATAGAGGAACATTCCAACGTGGTAATCCTTGACCACCATTTCTTCAGGGATAACAATTTCAAGGGACTGAATATTAATGCGAGGAACTACGGGGTGGACGGTACCAGAGATGCATGTGGCGCCACCATGGCCTTCCTTATGGCAGTTGCAATTGACGAAAGCAACGCAGATCTCCTGCCTTTCATGATATCAGGCGCAATTGCGGATAAGCAAGATATCGGAGGCTTCAGTGGACTGAACCGCACCATCATAGAGCACTACGGAAGGCAAGGCAGGACCGAACATACTCTGAACATGGAAGGGGAAACCATTCAGGAATCCCTCACCTATTCGACCGATCCTTTCTTCTTTGATCTGTCTGGAAAGTCAGAAAACGTAAGGACAGAGCTCCAGAAGCTTGGTATCGAGGGAAACAAGGGCATTTTTGACCTCACAGAGGATGAGAAGCGCATCCTTTCTGAATATCTTGCATGGCGCCTACTAAGGCAGAATGCCGGCCCTGAAGCAATCAAATATGTGGAGAGTGACATCATGAAGTTCCCTGGATGGGACTTCACGTCGAAAGAGATCAGTACAATTGTAGATGGCAACGCCAAGGTTGGCATGAACGCCATACCTGTCATATACTTCCTAGGCGACGAAAGCGCAAGGGAGGAGATGATCAACAACTGGAAGATTTTCAAGACGAAGCTGATAGAGTATACTTATCGGGCATTAAAGGAGATTTTCGAGGATACAAATGTAAGATATTTCTATGCACCTGAATCGGAGATGGCCGGCGCCATTAGTGGGATTATGATGCTCTACCTGATGAAACAGGACAAACCCCTCATAGGATTCAATGTCGGGACAGTTGATACCAAGGTTTCTTCGAGGGGTTCCAGGCGCCAGGTTCAAAAGGGGCTGAACCTGTCGATTGTCATGAAGAGGAGTGCAGAGGAGGTGGGGGGCTCCGGAGGAGGGCATGACATAGCCGCCGGTGCTGTTATTCCTAGAGGGAAAGAGAAACAGTTTGTGGAAATTGCAAACAGGATAATAGGGGAGCAACTGTCGCCTGGTTTCGGTGAAAGAAGCTGAAACTGTTAAGCTTTTTATGGCATCTTGCATGATGTGCTTGACGATATTCAGGAACGACCGCCATGGCTGATGATGAAACTGTAAAATATGATCTTTATCTTCCCGGAGAGGAGAGATTTGGTGCAATTTCGTCCAAGTTCTACGGCATTGTAAGGGCAGTGCCGACGCTGAGGAGATTCTATTCCTTCGTCGAGAATACTGTTCTTTCCAGAAATTTCGAGAACCTTTTAGACATAGGATCAGGTCCAGGCATAACCCTTTTGGACATAGCGAAGCGTCATCAGGGTTCCTTTATGGGAATTGATCCATCTCCGCACATGGTCAGGATAGCCAGCAGGAAGGCTGCCAAACTGGGGATGGCCGATCGTGTTAGGTTCAGTGTTGGCAGTAGCAGGAACATCCCTGGAAATGAAAAGTTTGATCTCATCTACACAAGCCTCTCTTTTCACCACTGGAAGGATAGGGAGCAAAGCATCGACCCAATAGTTGAAAGGCTAAAGCCCTCCGGCAGATTCATGATATTTGAGGTCACAGATGATGGAAGCTTCAACAGGAGATTCGTGATGAACCACCTCATGAGCAGAAGGGATTTCGAGATCCTTGGAAGCAAGACCGGGAGAGAAATGGAGTTTATAGAGGATTCCGGCTTTATCTGCTGTATTCTGTCCTGATCATCTGTCCTTTTTGTACCCGTAGAATGAGTTCCAGGCAGTCATTCCGCCTTTCAGGTGCCCTATCTTGCTGAACCCTTTCCTCCGCATTGCTGCGGCAGCTGCTCTACTTCTGTGGCCTGTTGCACAGACCAGCAGGTAGCTTGAGTTCCTGTCCAGGCTGTCAAGTGTTCTCTTTAGCCTGCCAAGTGATATTAGCTCAACACCTTCGATGTGATCCCTTTTGTATTCAGCCGCTGTGCGAACATCTATGACTCTATGGCTGCCCTCGCTAATTGCACTCTTAAAATCCTCAGGGCCGTACTCAACCAGCCCTTCAGGTGTCCTGAAATAATCCAATATCCCCATGATGACAAAATTGGACCAAGATATTAATTGTTACTGCCGTTCTGGATTGGCTTTGGTATTGCCCGATTTGATGCCACGCCATCCCCGAGGAAAACATTTAAATCATTGTAGAATTATGAAATGAATGGCACGTATAGGAGTCCTTACTTCAGACTTCAAGTTCTATCATGATGTCATAGAACTCCTGAAGTCCTGGGATCTTCCCTTTGTCAGCCTGTCAGAGCCTTCATTTCAGCCTCCGGATGTTAACGTGGTTTTGAGTTCAAGCAGGGATTGTTTCAATACGAGCAACCAGTTCAAGGGGGAAACACCGCTTGATGCGCTGAGATCGTCACTTGCGAGCCTTTTTTACAAGGAGAAGTTTGAGACCTTGACCATCGGAATCGATCCTGGGCCCTACCCCGGAGTCGCTGTCTTTGCTGACGAAATATTGATGGAGGCTTTTGAGTGTACATCCCGTGAAGAACTTCCCAATCATGTGTCGAAAATCATAAGCTCATATCCGTTCAGCAAGCTTCAGGTGAAGATAGGGAATGGAGATATTCCCAACAGGGACTTCATCATTAAGGGGCTTATGGCCCTAAATCTTAATATCAAGATAGTGGACGAGAAGAACACCAGTTTCCCTCACAAGATACATGATAATGCATTGTCAGCAGCCAGGATAGCCGCGACCGAACGGAGATATATCCATTCAGGACCATTTTCAAACGTTAGGAGAAAAAATATGTTTGAGAGGGAGTTCAAGACCCTCAAGAGCCAGATGAGAAATTCATCAAACCTCTAAGAAACATATAAAGCCACTATTTTCTCCATTTGGGTCTGTTGGGCAGATTTGTCCTTCTACCTGCAGTCAGGGCAAGAAATATCATGAACGCAACAACAATGGCGGCCACATAATAGATCCAGTCATAATTTGGCGGACTTCCGTAGTAAAAATGGGTTGTGTATGTTCCAGATGATCCATCTATGCTCACAGCAGGGTTGTTCACTGAAACAGTCAGGGTGTGTTCCCCATTTGTAAGATATGGGTTAACATATGTGAAGTTTACAGTATAGGAACCTCCGGGGGGGACATACGAAGCCACTGCAGTGCCTACAAACTGGCCATCAACCGTGAAATCCACAGTCAGGTTATGGATTGCAGCAGATCCCGTATCAGTTACGGTTGCATAGAATACAATGGGAGCAATAACGTTTATTGAGCCGCTAAATGTGGTGTGGACGAAATGAGAGCTATAGTTTGCGCCTGAAACGACCGTGACGTAGACTGTCTGTGGTGCAGCAGGCATCTTGAGGTTGACGGCAAAATCCGGATTGGATTTATGGAAAGTATGGTATGATGTGGCTGGACTGGCACCTGTTAGGTTTTCACCTGAGATATAAACTGTAACAGTATAATTGTTGAATCCAAGGGTGTCATTCACATAGAACGTAAAGTTCTGCCCCGTCGTTGCATATGAAGGAAGGGAGACCGATGCCGAAAATGGCGGGATGTATGTGGCGCTGGATGTGCCTGCAAATCCCATTATAATTACCGCCAGAAGTGCCAGTGCAAATATGCCTATCCTAGCCCTCATTTCTTTCTCCCCCTGTATCCCGCTATCCCTATGCCTGCCACTACAGCAACGGCGATGATCACTAGCCCTATGATCAGGCTTTCATACGGGTCGCCAGTGTAATTACCTATGACCCCTGGGCCCACAGGATACGGTGAAATTGATGACAAGGTTGGCGAAGATACACCCATTGTGATATTCTGGCTAATTCCTGCGGCAGATGAGTAAAGCGTGAAGCTGAAGCTCTTAATGGGAGCAGACGCATTGGGGGACAATACAACGTAAATAACCTTTGACGAGTTGAACCCAACTGTTATGTTGGCCCAAGTCATCTGCCCTGTTACTGAGGAAACTGTTGTGTTGTTGTATGAAATGGTGCCAACCCATCCATAATTTTTCAGAACAGTATCGTTTACGCTCAGATTTACGGAAATCGGAGCATTTCCTGTGTTATTTACAGCCACTGGCAGGTATATGTCAGAGTTCTTGGTGAACGGAGTGAGATTTTGTTTTATGCTGTAGCCTGGAGACTGGAGTATTTTAACCGGAATGGACGATGAGGTACTGCCGCCAGCATATGAAATTATGACTGGAATCTGCTGTGAGCCATATTCAACGTTGCCAGTAAGGGTTGCGTTGAAAGTCAGGTTCATGTGCTGGCCTGGTTGCAATATGAAGCTGGTCTGGTTGAACTTTACCGTCCATTTGCTGCTTCCTGAGGATAATGTCACGTTAACAACCGAATTTCCCTGATTCGTTATTGTTACATTTCCAGTCTCACTTGATCCTGGCTTTATGGCCTGAACGGGAGTGTCCAGCTTTAGGCTGAAGGCATGATAGACCACGAGCTGCAGCGTTATCTGAATGGACTGGGCGCTGTTGATATATAACGTTTCCGACTGTGAATAGCTTACACTTATTGAGGTCCCGTTGGATGCCATTGTGGTGCTGGAGAGTGATGATGAAAATGTGTAATTTCCAATTGGAAGAGTGATGCTGCCCACGCTTGAATTGAAACTAAAGACAGCATTACCCACAGAGGCGGTTACTGTGTGGTATATGATAGAGGCTCCGAGGTTTACGGAAATAAGCTCCTTGTAAGCAGGCAGCATAGTTACGTTCTCATCATATGATTTTGTAAATCCCGGAATTGAAAGCGAACCAAAGAATCCTGTGGAAGTTGCGTTGTTCAGAACGTAAAGAGTATATTGGCCAGTGCTGACACTAAGTGAATAGTATCCCAGGTAATTTGCATGTGTTTTGTACGCCAGTGATCCTGTGGAATTCAGGAGCATTACAGTGGCATAGCTAGAAGCTGATGATCCGTATGTTACATATCCTTCCAGAGTTGCCAGCAAGTTGTGCTGGCTAACTGGCACAATGACGTTCGAACTGGACCCAAGGTAGGTGCTGAATGATCCGTTAATAATGAATGAGCCGGAACTGTTTGCCACCCGATCTTCATACGTCACAGTGTAGGATCCTGATGGGAGTGCTACTCTACCCTGCTGGAACGAGATGTTGAAACTGCTCCCCGCAACATAATAGGTGCCACCAGACTGCTGCAGGCTGTTGGATAGGTTGGCATATATGAATGAGCCATAGGAAGGATTAAGTGTCGTGTCACCAGTTATATTAACCTGTGATACTGCAACGCCCCTGGTGGAGTTGAACGCGTACAGGGTATATTGACCATTGTAGATCATCGATAGGTTTGAAAACTGTGAGCCTGAAGAGTTATACAAGTAGGCAGTCCTGGAACCACTCACATTTACACTGGAGTAGGCAGATGAATTGATGGTAACGTCGGGGACCATGCCGTTAACTACAGATATTACTGATCTGTCTGCAACGATGGTTTCTCCTGATTTATGGATAGATACCGCATAAAGACCTGGCTGAATCTCAACAGGGTTATTTCCCGTTACAACTGTATAGTTGAATGCCCCGTTATTACCTATAAGGCTGAGTTCTGAACCGTCAACCTTGTAGTTAGAACCAGATACTGCAACGCTGAAAGATAATGTCTTAGGCACCAGAGGAAGATTCTGTGTTCCAGCTGAAACCCTGTATGACTGGTTCTGGAAGAATGCGCCACTGTAGTTCACAAATGTCAGTCCGCTTGCATATGATGGGAAGTAAAGCTGTGAGTAACCAGTCGTGGACAATTCTGAATAATAAATTGGGTTGTTGTCGTACCTGAGCACCACTATTCCAGAGAAAAGTGATGAGGAAGTTGAGTAGCCCGTTGCCGAACCGGTGGAAATAAAAGGCAGAACCGAAACTGTATCGTTGTACTGGAGGCTGAGGTTGACGTTTACGCTTGAAGGCGTAACAACCTGTGTGAGCCCGTATAAGGTGCCGCCAGTATATGTGCCAATGCCAGATACCGAATAGTATCCAGATGGAACCATTATCTTCCATGAGTTCCCCGACGAGTAAACCTTCTGAAGGAAACCGCTGGAAGACAGGATTTCATATGTTCCCGAATATGATGATATGCCGTGGATATGAGACGTTACGCTAACCATACTGGAGCTTTCAAGGGTTGCGGTAAGCGACATGTTGCTGTTAACCTGCACAGTCTCCATGAATGATTTGTTTCCAGATGTCAGATAAACTGTATAAGTTCCCAGTGGAACTGTGGCAGTAAGCATACCATTTCCATTATCATTCAACGCAAGTGCAGATGAAACCGCCCCATCATGATAAAGAGTGCCATTGAGGGAGGACCCTGGATTGGTGACATAAACTGAGAGTTGAGCAGATGGATCTGGTGTTACGTTCAGGCTACGATTCTCATTCCAACCGGAGAAGCTTATGGTCTGGGGATATGACGACAGATATGCTCCGGCCGCTCTTACCGAATATGTGCCTGGCGTCACGTATATTCGTGCCACCCCTGAACTGTTGGATGACACGTAATCCCATACTGTTCCATTCTGGGCAAATGCGGACATGGAGACGCCAGAAACTGGAGACCCAGCAACCATGATGCGGGCAAATACGACGTCAAATGGAACCTTGATGTTGTAAGCCAGATTTCCACCAACAGTAACGTTTACCTGCTGCAGGTCTGAAAACATATGCCCATCAGTATAGAGACTTGCCTCATATGAAAGAGGGGGGACATCCTTCATTGACCAGTTTCCGTTATTGATGCTCAGATTATACTTCAGGCCATACGTGCTGTTAGTAAGTATGACATTCCCCGATCTGATGGTCACTGTGTTTGCAGAGCTAGGAGAGGAAATTGCAGGATTCTGCTGGAAGGAATACTGGGCGGAACCAGACACCGAGCTTGAGGATACCTGGAGATTTTCAGTGATGTAATAGCTTGGAAGTCCAGTTGTTGTGTTATAACCTGTTGTGATCCTTTCAGCCTGGGCGTTTGTTACGTTAATGGTCTTCTGCCCCACGGAATTTGACCCTATGAGGTACTCCTGGTTTAGTGATCCTGTGCTGAAGATGAGTGTATCATTCCCGGGCACTGCAGATAAAGTGTATTCACCATTGTCATTTGTAACAACAGTTTGGTGCGGTATGCCATACTGGTCAAATATCGTGACCCTGACACCTGGAACCGGAGTTCCGTCAGGAGTTGTGACCTTTCCCTGCACTATGGCCCCAGGGAAATATTCAACAATTGGATCACTGTATGTCAGCATCTGTGAGGCTGAGGAGAATAGAACCACAGTACCGTTATTTTCTTTCTGTAGCTTGTATGCTTCCTGGAGAGGTATTTCCTTGAAGTCAGTTGGATGTGCCTGGTAATTCTTGTACGGATTGTACAAGCTGTTCTCGTATACGACTTCAAAATGGCTCATATTCCAGGCTGGCATTACAGTGTCTGTTGTCTGCCCAAAACTCACACCCGGTATTCCGTTTGTCTGTCCCACTGCTGTGGGGGGATAACCTATGGTGAAGCGGTAAATTGATGAATTGTAGAACTGTGGCGTATACTGGATCGTATAGTTAAGGACAACCGCTGAGCTGTTAAGCTGATTCAGCGGGAATGTACCGTTATCGGTAATTCCATACACGTTGTAATATTCAGTAGGTATTATTTCGCCGCCAGATGAAGCATATGACGGAGTGTATGTTAGATACGCTGGTGCATAAAAGATGCCGGGACTTGTTGCTGAAGAGGGGAATAAGTTGTGGTCAATCTGTATATAACTTATCTGATATCCTGTTTCCTGTATCAGGTTCTGATAAAGATTTACAAGGGTCGACGTTGGATATTCATATGATAGGTTCCCCTTAAGGAAAGCATAGTAGACATTGGATGAAGTTATGCTGCTTACATACTGCCCATAAATTGATGGATTGTTAAGAACAGTACTGGTGAAATCACCTGGATTGGCGGAAACATTCACTATCGTCCTGTATTCCTTAGTTCCAAGTTCAGATATAATTGAATTCTCAACATTTGGACTGAAGTGGTTTCCATTCTGCTGATAATTTGCCTGAAGATCTATTGCTATGAATAGCGCTATATCCTGGCTCTGATTTTGGGCAAGGAGTATTTCACCCGCCTGTGGTATGCCCTGCTGGAAATCGTCTGCTACAGTGGGATGCTGGCCTTGATAGAGTTCCTGGAATCCATAGTCCCACCAGCTAACATAAGCAGGTTTTTCAGATATTGGAAGGTTGCTATTCTGTGTTGCAAGCCACGAGAAAGAGAGAGCAAGCGGCTGGCTGGCGTTGTCTATTGGAACCCCAAGCGCACCGGCAAACGATACTGTTGAAGTCTTGTTCACCTTGAGGAAAGCCGGTATGGCGTTCGTCAGTTCGGTGTTAATCTGTGACGCAGTGTTGGCCGGAACGGATGCCGATACCATGGAAAGGGCGGATGGCACCAGGAGGACAAGCGCTATTATTACAACAAATGCTGCCTGCACCCATTTTATGTTTCCCTTGATAGCCTTCCTTATTGAGCCATAGCCAACATTTTTCCTGTTCTTGAGGTCATCAATCTTAACCATTCTGGCAAAGTACATAAGAATTGCAGCCCCAAGAATTCCATAAGCCGGAGCTGCGGTTATATTGAAACGTGCTGCTGCAAAACTCATGTATATTGAAACCAGTGAGAAGACAAGGACGAAGAGTATCTCTTCCTTTCTTTCCTTTATGTATAGATATACAATATATATGAGTCCTGCTATCCCAAGGATAAATTGAGCCACACCGAACCCTGAGATATACTGACCAAGAGCTGGAGCCTGGGCTTCTGCTATTGTGTCATATACACGTGTTTTTATGAAGTACCCATCACCGCTCAGTAGCCTGTGAAGAAGCGAGGGGGCAAGGTAATTAAGGCCCAAAACTCCGCCGCCGGCAACAACAAGGAGGAGGGGGATAATAAGAACCCACGGCCTCCTGCCAATTATGTTTATAACACCAGAGAACAATATTATTAGAATTCCAATGAGGAGTTCTGCATTGTACCAGGCTGGGCCCTCACCTATTGCCTGATAATAATATGCCCCCATGGCAAAGCCAAGAATTATGAAGAGTGCTGTGTAGAAGGTAATGTATCCCGTGGGTTTTTTAAGGATAAGGTTAGCAATTAACTGGATTGCCACATAGATAAGTATGATTGCCTCAATGTAGGCATAACCCTGCCATGCAAGCATTAGCCCACCCAGAGATGCCCCTGCAAGCAGTGCATAAACTGTAGCCAGAGTATTCTGATAGTAAAACTCGCGCAATCTTGAAGGGAGCTTTCTTATATCATGAAGACCATCTATTATGCTGTTCTTTTTTGTATACTTCATTGCCATGGCAAAGAAATAAACAGTAAAGAACGCGAAAATGAGCTCAGGGGTGTGCATTCTGCCGCCTGAAAGAATCCCGGCGGAAAGGTTACTCGGCATCAGGGTGTAGAGGAAAGCTGCCAGGTATCCTGCCTTCTTCCCGAATATCTCCTTTGTTATGAGATACACCGGTATAATGAGAAGTGCGCCAAAGACGGCGTCAAATTCCTCGAATGCATAGAAAGCTGCCATCTTCGCGCCGAATATGGGTGCCAGCACTTCTGCTACGAATACCAGCATGACATGAAAGAATGGATTCCTTGGATTAGTTGAGCCGAATGGATAGTTAAGGCTTGGATCGTGCACCAGCCAGTGACCCGTTGACAGGAAATGCAGGATTAGATAGAAGTTGTAATAGGGATCGCTGCCTCCAGAAGTTGGAAGCGTACTGATCCCGCCGCCGTTCACAAACGTTAATCCCCAGGCATAGTAATTGGCGAAGAACAGGTAGAATACAAAAAGTATCCCAACAATGATGAAGTCGGCATGCCTTGCCAGTCTTGCCTGTACTGTGGATTCCTGATCATACTGAATATCCATTGGCGTCGTACCTGAAGTGCACTAATGGAAACAATATATAAAAAACTAATCTGGAGTAATCTCTGGCATTTTGCGAGGCATTTTTTATTGCCATCAATGCATTTTTAGCATGCGGATGATCATGTGATTGTATAATGAGAAGAAAGAACGGGCTGAAACGGAACAGGGCTTCCACGGAAGAGAAGATTTCAGCCATCCTTGAAAAGAGGATGGAACAGGGCATTCAGCAGTCTGAACTGGAGAGACTGATAACTATCTCCAGAAGCTACTGTTCTGAACTCCTATCAGGTATGGAGAAAAGGCGAATCATCGTGAGAACGAAGAGTGGAACCTCAATGAGAGTATTTCTCACCCGCTACTTCCCGGGCTTGGTCAATGGAATTATGAGGGTGGGAATGCTCAGATCAAGTGAATACCTGCCGCTCGTATCCACAATAATGGCGTTTGCTGAAAAGTTCAACGTAAGATTGGAGATTGTTCCATTGGATTCTGTCCCAGAAATACTTAGAAGGTTGCATGTGGGATCCCTAGACCTTGCCATGGCGCCTTCCATTCCAACCATATCATATGGGCTTCTGTCTGGAAATATAAAAGTCCTAGGAGGGATAGCAAGCGGCGGGTCTGCAATTCTGTCGAGGGAAGGGGGCTGCAAGAACTGTGTTCTTACCTCTGCAAGCTCCACAATGATAACAATGGTGGCCAGGACTGAACTTCCTGTTGAGGAAATGACTGTTTTCACTAACCCCACCCATGGAATACAGCAGTTCCTGGATGGAAATTGCTGCAGTATTGCAATTTGGGAGCCCTATTTGACAAAGCTAATGGATCGGCCCGGAATCAGGGTAGAATCCACATATTCTAAACTGCTGGATGGTTTTCCATGCTGTGTAATCAGCACAAATGTCCCATTCCTGGCAAAAAACATGCAGATGTTAGACGACATGATGAAGACTTATTGGCTGGACCCGGTTCAGTTCCTAGATAAGGAATCGGGAATTGAAGCAACAAAAATAGTGGGAAAGATGACGCGAACGGGGCGTAATACTTTGCTGCGTTCACTCCAAGACTACGACTTCTCCCGAAAGGACTTTGGGTTGGGTGATATGGCAGCTCTGGGAATTGCAATGACTCGGGAACAGCAGAGGGAGTTGTTTCACCAGTGAATGGAAAGTAGAAATCACTTAAGGGCATCTATGTCAATTTCAAATAATGCCACAGGGTTTGCAAGATCGAATTTCTGTAATGTTTCGGGATGGATTTCACCTATAATGCCGAAGTCCTTTCCGTTGATCACGATCTTCCCTGACCTTCCTGGTATGAATTCTGCACCTGCCTCTGGTATAAATATGGGTTCAACCTTTCCAAACCTTTGCAAAAGCGCATTTAAGTATTGCTTGATGCTGGAAAAACCCGCCCGTGAATCTGTGATGCCGTAGCATAAATGGGTTTTCTGGCTGAAATCGATCACAACATCGCCTATCTCGAAAATTCGCTGCGGAAGATTGCGTCTCTTGTTGATTCTAAGCAGATCGAGAATATTAAGCCTCAGCCTATCCCTTATGACATTGAAATCCTGGCTCTTTGGATTCATAATTTCTGCACCAGATCCCCTTCCAAGGCCAGCCGAGAATTTTGATGCAGTAACCACAAATGTCATGGCCTCCTGGAACCCAAGGCCAACAGATACCTCCCTTATCCTGTCCTTTATACGTGTGTCATCCCGAAGAGAACCCACAAGATCAAGATTGGGACGAAATTCAGGAACTGAACCATAACCTAGAGCCTTTCCTATGTCCTCAATTATATCGACCTCACCCATTACGTCCAGCCTAGATCCAGGCACGTTCACAGGGATAGATATTGCATCAAACTCTGGCGGCAAAGAGTAACCCATCCTCCTCAGGGAAATGCCAATATCATCTAGCTTCAGGCTGCCTTGCCCCAAAATCTTCTTCGTCTCTGATATTCTTACTTTGATTACCCGGTTGTCGTTTGCCAGTATTTCCGAGTATGGAATACCGCCAGTCTGACGGGTTTCCTCCACAATGTATCCAGCTGATCGGAAGAAGTGACGAAGGAGCAGGGATGCGCCATACGCACTTTTCATATCGGTACCGGTTATGTCTATGAAGAAATTGCAAGTTGACTCGGATACCCGTGAAGCAATACCGTTTACTATTGGCGGCATGGAGAGAACCTGATTGAGGGAATCTTCAATTATGGGCACATTGTCTGAGGTGAGCAGATTGGAATACTGTCGCCCCTTCTCATGAAGGCTGAGTATTTCTTCAGCAGTCATCTCTCTGTTCCCATCATAAGGAATGAATGAAACCTTGTCCCTTGGCTTTGATATGTACCTGAAAGGTGGCTTCAGCCTTTCCAGATCATGGATTCCTATGGATACCTTGTAACGGTCCTTCCCGATGGTCTGGTGGATTCTTTCCTGAAAATCAATCATGTCCCGTTGCCTGGCACCGATCTTTCCACCCCTGCAAACGAATGAAGTCACAAACGGCCGCAACCTGAGGGCCTCTTCAGTTATATAGAAACTGACATCTCCTACCACACTTTCCTGTTTGGGAATTTCAGATTCAAGGAAAAATGTCCTTATGGCCGAATCCAGCGTTGTAAAAGAGAAAAGATCGGGCCTATCCGGATTGAATTCGATCTTGATATCTGTGCCATCAGATTCAACAGTGTATCCTATTATTTCTGAGAATCCTGAAACTTTCTTTAAAAAATCGGTGCCAAAGATCTCCTCTGTTTGGACCCTATCTCCCCTTACTACAACCATTACTATCCAGAATGCGGCGGTTAATTATTTAACATTCTCTTCCTTTGATATCTCCTTGATCTCCTTGTTGACGCGGCTAAGGGTGTAGTCCCTTAATATTACCCTAATGAGATCATCCAGAGATATTGCTGAACCCTGGTTAAGGTCTGTTTCAAGATCCTGAATCATCTTCTTTGGAAGTACAAGATCAATCTTGGAAGTCGGACCCTTCCTGTAGTTCCTCTCTATGAATTCGTCGATCGCTCTTCTGACTATGTCGGATACTGTCTCGTACTGAAAATTCTCTACGAGCTCCTCAAGCTGGTTCATCGTCTCCTTCGAAACGCGTACGGTTATCCTATATGGTACTGACAATATCCTGGCCCCCTTGTATGAATGCCCGGAATTAGATTCCAGATCATACAATCGTCTGACAATTTAAATACTGAATATAAACTTATCCTTTCAGCAATACTGCACGGCGGCGAAAATATGCCTCGTGTAAATTCTTCAGCCCAAATGCAGCAACATCTTCAGTTGCCAGGCACCTTATGCCAATGATATGCCTGTTCCTGATGAACGCTGTTTTCTCTTATATAATATCCAGCAATACTTGTAACCATGGCAATAAAGATTGGGAAGGAATGCTATATTGCAAAGTCTGCAACCCTGATTGGCGATGTCACCATTGGAGACAGGGTAGCTATTATGGAAGGGGCAGTTCTTCGTGGAGACCTAAACAGAATATTTGTCGGAAACGATTCAAATATACAGGATAATGTGACTGTGCACACTGAGATTGACCATGCAGCATTGATAGGAAACTTTGTTTCTGTTGGCCATAACGCTGTGGTACATGGGTCAGTTGTCCATGACTATGTCATAGTTGGCATGGGCGCCTTGACACTGAACGGTGCCACCGTAAATAGTGGGTCTGTAATTGCAGCTGGATCTGTGGTTCAGCAAAACTTCACTGTGCCAGAGCTGTCTCTGGTTGCCGGGGTTCCAGGGGTAGTAAAAAGAACTGGTGATCAGAAGCTGAAGGAGTATGCCATGAGGAATGCGGAATCTTACTCCCGCCTGAGGCAGGCTTATCTTTCCGGCAGTTATGATATCCTCAGGGGTTCAGATCTATAACGAACTGATTTTCATCATATTGCAACAGCCACCTACATTAATGCCAACAGAGATGCCTGTTGCAGTCCGTGCAAAAAACCGCTATTACTTCCATGACCCTCTGCAGTGTTGAGGTGTCTAATGAATAGAGCACTGTATAGAGGAGCAAAGAAGCTCCAGAAAGTATTCAGCCTTAAGGCCAATAAGGCTGAGACTGGAATCGGTACCCTCATTGTTTTTATAGCGATGGTACTGGTTGCAGCCGTGGCAGCCACCGTGTTGATCCATACAGCTGGATCACTGCAGCAGAAAGCCCAGAGCACTGGGTCCCAGACAACTGCCCAGGTATCCAGCGGTCTCGTAGTGGATCAGATAGTTGGCTTTGATAGCAACACAACAAACCCTGAGTCAGGAGGCCTGAACTACACTGTCATATACCTGTCAGTGAACACGGGTGGATCTCCGATTGACCTTGGAAACACAACCATAAGCCTGTATTACGAGGGACATGCCGCAACTCTGGTATACGACCAGAACTTTACCACAGCAACCCAGAACGGCAATTCTAACCTTGTATCTCTTGTAGAATCATCGTCTACATGGGGCGGGGCACTGAGTGGAACCAACTTCGGAATAGCAGTTATACACAACCCTTCTAACTCGCTGACAAAGCAGCACCCAGTCCTTACCTACGGTTCTGAAGTTGCCATAGTGATACACACTTCAGCTGTGTTTGGAGGGAATGGTATAGCCCAGGGAGAGCAGGTCACTGGACAGGTTACTCCGCAGGTTGGTTCACCTGGAGTCATAGAGTTCACAACGCCAGTTGCCTTCACTAGTGCGGTGGTACAGCTACAGTAATGCTGTACTCCATAATTTTCAGTGATTACAATGGGTCTCTTAAATAACGTAAAGGGCTTGGGAAAGAAGAAGAAAGAGACCACAGTCAACGTAGCAAATCAACCGCAGACAGTTCAAAACACAAGCGCACCACAGCAAGGACAGCAATCATTCGACGCAAAGTTCATCGATGGGGTGAATCTCAGAATTAGCAACCTGGAGAACGAACTCAGCAAGGTCAACGTCTCCATGGATGGTATGAAGAGAAACATTTCCGAAATGAACACGGAGCTGGAAACACTGAAGGAGAATGTAAAAATGGTAGTTTCGCTATACGAAATGGTATCCAAGAAATTCAATCCCTTCATGGATACAACTCCAGAGGAAATCAAGGAGATCACGGACACTCTCAGAGAGAGAATCAAAGATCTTGAGAGCCTTGTGACCAGCGCTATCGGTGATCTGAGAGAACTTTACGGTGTGCCCGATTTGGACAGCGTCATTTCGGAAATAGACAGAAAGGAGGATGACAATGATCAATGATGCATTGAAGAGTTTCCTGCAGAGCAAGATTGACTCTGCGGACAAAGCCATACCAAAATTTGTCCTTGAGGAGCTTAGACAAAAAGTTCTGAACTCTCCAACGAAGTTCTCAAAATCCGACATAGAAGCCCTCTTTAACAATTTGGAACAGCGATACAGTGAAAGCAAGGAGAACTCGCTTCTTGGAAAGGTTGACAGCCTGTTCAAGGAGATCTCCAACGTAGAGAAACTTCTCTCCGGTGACAACAACAAGAAAAAGGTGGAAACGCCGTCACAGGAACAGGATGTTAGTGCTGTCTCATCCAGGTATCCATGGAAGACCCATCGCAAGGCCAAGCTGGAAACAATTGGCGACGATGTGATCTCCCTAATGGTTGCCCTGAGATGGCTGGAATTCCTGCTTGACAACTATGGCCCTGAGAATACTATGGACGTGCTGGATTATTATGAAAGCATCGGGTGGATATCAGCTTCCGTGAAGGAGCAGATGATCAAATTCACCAAGATGACCGGAATACTGTCTCCAGTACAGGAATACAAGGTGAAGCCCACAATACAGGACCATATCGTTACCATGCTCTTCATAGAGAAACTAAATGGAGGAGAGATAACAAGAGATTTGATCGAGGCCCTGGAAAGGGACTTCAGGATGTTGAAGAAGGGAGTGGACGAACTATATGGGATTTAGTTACGTTGTAGCTGTGGCAGTTCTGCTAAGCTCTTCCCTCATTTTTTTTGGAGTGATTTATTCTGATTACGTTCATGCCGATACCGAGCTAAATAGTGCTCAGCAAGGTTTCAATACGCTGACTTACAACCTGGAAAATTCCAGGATAAACATAACCGGGTACCAGGTTAAGGGCTTGGGCCCTGAATTCAATGTAACCCTTAACATTACCAATACTGGAAGTGTAACCCTCGACCTCAGAAGTGCAAATGTGCTGGTCAATGGGACGCTTGTCCAGTTCAACTATTCCGATCAATACCTGTTCCCTCTCGGGGACGGGAATGTTACTTTCCAGACTACGTCTGGACCCCACAGTGTTGAATTGGTATTCAGCACTGGATACGAGAAATTTCAGGAGGTAAATGTATAATGGCATCAATGGCTACATCTGAGATGATATTCTTCATAGCCACACTAGTTCTGAGTGTTGCTGTAGTAGGTGTTCTTGGAGGCCAGACAACGCATCTTGCATTAAGCATGCAAAATTCTGCACAGGATACTTCAGGCATGATTCAGACAGACTTTTCCATAATCAACGATCCAAGCCAGATACCTTACAGTAATGGATATATCTTCTACATCAAAAATACGGGCAGCGATGGCTTTGACTTTACCAATACAACCGTTTCTGTTCTGATAAATGGAACTATTGTACCGCAATCTGATTTGAAGTTTACTTCGCCGTCCGGCAGTGGCGAGCTGATGCCAGGCCAGGTGGGAGAAATAGTCGTTAATGTTACATTGCCCCAGGGCTATAACCAGATCGAGGTTAGCCTGATCAACGGTGTATCAAAGAATATGGAATTCCAGGTTTAGGATGAGATATGTACCTTAATTTTCAGCTTCCAGGTGATGAACTGGACAGGAGAATGGGTGGAGGCCTTTACGTGGGCCAGATAATAACAATAGAGGGTGGCAGCGGGGAAGGAAAGACCCTATTGTGTCTTAGGCTGGCCTATGGAATGATGAAGCACAATGCCTCCATCGCATATGTCTCCTCCCAGTTTCCCATAAGGGAATTCCTGTCTGAGGCTGAGTCGCTTGGATATCCAATGTTCAACGAGGTTCTTTCTGATCAAATATCTTTCATAACATCTGTATTCCTAATGAGGAAATCGCGCAGGGCAAAGCTCGAGGAACTGCTGACCCTGGATGATGTAAAGGCTAAGCAGGTCCTAATCATAGATTCACTGCAGGAGGGCATGTTCAAGGACTTCAACATTATTGAGTATTTCACCCATCTCAGGAAATTCTCAGAGGGGCGAATAGTGATTGTCACGATAAACCCATCTGACATAGACCCTGCTAGCCTGGTAAAAATTCACGAACTCTCCACGACCGTGATCAGCATGCATTCCAGGGATCTTGCTGGTGAGAGGAAACACAGCATAGACCTCATGAAGTTCCCTATGGCACTGAAGTCTTTTCAGCAGGCAATACCTTTCAGGATTGAGCCGGGAAGGGGGTTAATAGTCGAAATATCAAGCGTTTCATAGGTGAGAAAAATGGTAGAGTATGTGATATCTGACAATCTCCAGACTGCAGTTGAAAGGAATCCGCACCTGGCAGAATATCTGAGCACATACAGATTCGAGACCCAGAGGACGCCAAATTTCGTTCCTGTTCCTGATAATTCGCTTAAGGATATGGCATCTCTGGACATAATATACCCAGTGGGTGATCCCATATTCATCCATGTCTATCAGGATAATGGAGCAAGGATATACAGACCAATTGAACCCAACCTGACCGAGGAGGAGCAGACCTTCATGGATCAGGTCCTCAGGATCATCCTGAATTTTGCTGCAAACTATCCGCCACCCGAGTCTGAGGAGGTCCTCGACAAAAATCTTGAGGAAATTTACAACAAGATAACATCCATAGGAAATTCCAACAGGGTCAAGGGGATGTCTGTAACAGTTGTTCCTTCACTCAAGGAGAAACTCCTTTACAACATAAAAAAGGATGTTGTTGGCCTTGGCCCCCTTGAACCTCTCATAAGAGACAGCCACATTGAGGATATAAGCGGAATAGGGGCAAACGATGTTTTCATAGTCCACAAGATATTCGGTTCAATAAAGGCAAGAATTTCTTTTGGAGACAATGACAGGCTGGCTATTTATAGCAAGAGGCTAAGTGAAAGGGTAGGGCGGCCTGTTTCTGACAAGACGCCAATTGTGGATGCTACCCTGCCAGACGGTTCAAGGCTCTCCATAGTATACAGCACTGATGTGTCTGCAAGGGGGCCAAGCTTCACAATAAGGAAATTCGCTGACATTCCAATCAGTATAGTCCAGCTTGTGAAATACAACACCATGTCTTCGGAGGAGGCCGCATACCTATGGCTTGCCCTTGAGTACGGCCAGAGTGTCTTTGTATGCGGGGAAACTGCAAGTGGAAAGACAACAGTGGTCAATGCCATGATACCTTTCATAAGGCCCGATTCCAAGATTTTCAGCGCAGAGGACACTCCTGAAATAAGGGCTCCCCAGGATGCATGGCAACAGCTGGTCACGCGTGAGCGCGGCGCTGAGGAGAGCAGGGTGACACTTTTTGATCTCCTTAAAACGGCGCTCAGGTCCCGTCCTAATTACATAATCGTTGGGGAAATAAGGGGAGCTGAGGGGTCCATGGCATTCCAAGCAATGCAGACAGGGCATCCTGTGATAGCCACCTTCCATGCTGCTTCCGTTAGGAAGATGATCCAGAGGTTCACCGGCACACCCATCAACATTCCTGTGACATTCATGGATAACCTGAATATCGCACTTATCCAGCAGGCAGTTTACGTGAACGGAAAATTCCTTAGGAGAACCACCAGCATCAACGAGATTGAGGGCTATTATGAGGAACTGGGCGGCGTTTCCACCAAGCAGGTATTCCAGTGGGATGCGGCAACTGACCAGCATGTGTTCCGAGGCCTCAATAACAGTTACATACTTGAGAAAAGGATTGCAGCCACAGCCGGAATGGCTGATCCTAAAGCAATTTATGATGAGCTGTTCAAGCGTGCCAGGATGATAGATTACATGTTGAGGAACAACATAACATCATACTACAAAGTGTTCGAACTCATCAAGTCGTTCTACATCAAGGGCCCGGCTTCAATACCGGTATACGGGTGATCTAAATGGTTGAATTCAAAGCTTCAAAGCTACTGGCTGGTGTTGAGTTCAAGAAAACAGATACTGCCGTCATTGTGGCGGGAACTCTGGCAACAGCCATAGGTATCTTCATGTACAATTTATTCAACAGCATATACTACATGATAATTGCAGGAATTGGCGCGAGCCTCATGTTCTACACAATAATGAGACCCATTCTGGAGAGAGATTCCGCCAAATCCGACATAAATTCAAACATACCATACTTCATGACTGCCTTTGCCACACTTTCGGTCAGCGCTGCCAACAGGATAGACCTGCTTGACATACTTTCGAAAAAGGAAAAGCTGGGGAGGATAAGGCTGGAGATCGCAAGACTTGTGAACCTCGTCAAAAACTGGAAGCGCGGCCTTTCCGAGGCCGCCATGCTTATCTCCACTAAGGTTCCAAGTGAAGTTTTTGAGGATTTCCTTGCCAGATTTGGCCATGCCATAAACAGCGGGCAGGACTTCGAGGATTTTGTGAAGAACGAATCTGAAACTGTCATGAACAACTTTGAAACCGCCTACATTTCCTCTCTATACACATTTGATCTTTACAAGGACATGTATGTGTCTTTGCTTCTTGCCTTCGCATTTATGATCACATTCATAATGATAATGCCTGTTCTCATAAGCATTAATGTTCTTTCGGTGTTGTCCCTCAGCCTAATCACCATAATTCTGGGGGAATCCATGCTTGTTTATGGCATAAAGATAGTCCTTCCAAACGATCCCATATGGCATGACACCGGGATAAAGACTGAGCTCCAGCTCAAGATCAGAAGGGTCTTCATTTACGCATCCATTGCTGCCGCTGTGATCTTCGCGACCCTATATGTTACAAGGTTCATATTCGAACTTCCATTCTATCTGGCCCTCGCCATGATAGTTACGCCTTTCTTCTTTCCCGGATATATAGGGTCCAAGGCTGAAAAAAAGGTGATGAAGAAGGATGAGATGTTTGGCAGCTTCATAAGGTCGCTAGCAGGTTCTGCGTCAGCACGTGGAAACATGGTAATTGAAGCGCTTAAATCAATCGTTCTGCACGATTTTGGCACTCTCACAAAAGATATCAGGAATCTCTACAACAGGCTTGCTTACAGGATAAACAGCATACAGGCATGGAGGTACTTCAGCGCAGATACTGGGTCCCATCTCATAGAAGTATTTTCCGAGAGCTTTGTGGAATCCATAGACTTAGGAGCAGATGCCGCAAAGGCGGGAACTGTCGTGGCAGACAATTTTGACAGGGTGATAAGATTGAGAAAGCGGAGACATGCCTCTGTCAACAGCTATGTCGGCGTCATATATGGCATAACTGGAGGACTTGCCTTTTCGCTGGCCATATCATTTGGTGTGCTGGAAATCATAAACAAGGTCTTTGCAACCTTCAATGTATCCACGCTGGATTCCTATGGCATATTTGTCTCGCAACCTGCATCATCAATTCTCCTGATTGAGGTGTTCCTTGTTGCCATACTCCTGATACATTCGTTCATTGCAGGAACAGCGCTTAAATTTGCTGATGGAGGAAAGGTAGTGCATGGGCTTCATCATTTCGTCATAATGACGTGGATTGTTTCGCTCGTGATGTACGGAACTCTGTACCTGACCTCCATAATGCTAGGCGGAGCACTTTGACCTGTGATTGTACGACAATCATAATATAGAAAAATTGATGTACTGTGACAATGGCGGATGGCGTCATACCAAAAAAGGCAGCTAAGATGCTTGACGAAACTCTTGAGACTGTTGCCGGCTCAGGAAACGCCACTCCCCTGGCGATCAAGCATGCGCTGGAAGAGGTGACAAGAACCCAGGGTATTGACCGTTCTGAAGTTTCGCAGGTTTTCGTCGCAAGACTCGCTGGAATGCTTTCCCAGATACCAAAGGAACAGTACGCTGATGCAGTGTCCCTGATCTTCTTTCTTGTTGAATTGACTGATGGGGCTGGTATGGAAAGCCTCACGACGGATCTAATGGCGGGATGGGTGCCTGAACTTTCATCGGAATCCTTGCGTGCCCTTGTCAAGATTATGCCTGCATCCAAAATCAGTGACAAAATCCTTGGCATTATTGAGATGCGGTCCATTGAATCTGGATTTCAGGATTCACTTATGATGAGATACGCTGATACCGGATTAGTCAGGAGAGATTTCATTGCCAGGTTCCCCTGGGGAAGCCTGGACCCGTCAGTGATAACAGACATTATTGACCGATACCATCATACCCTGAAGCCTGAGGTTTTCTTCGAACTTTTTGATGAGATCTTCCGGACCAACAAAATGCCCTATGGGGCAGTTATTACTTTTCTTGAGGCTAAGGCAAGTTCAGGAATCCCCGACCTTGAGAACTGGGTCTCACTGCTTGGAATTCAGGAGCCACTACCCCCTGATGACGCCTCGAGATACTCACGTGTTCTAGAGGCAGCGAAGCTGCCTGGCAAGGCCCTTGATCTGCTGAACAGTGCTCTGAAAGCTTTCCCATCTCAC
>JAMCUD010000003.1 GCA_023379355.1 Thermoplasmatota archaeon | reverse complement strand
CCCGTAAAGGAGAAATCCAGATTTTCAGAAAACCTGTTTAGGTTGAAAAAATACTTCAGTGCTGTACCACCCTTGAAAATCAAATCGTTTGTGAAAACGTAATATATTTCGTGGAGGAGTAATATTAGAAGATAGTCTCTTTCCAACTGTCTGATATCTCTGAATTTACCAGATAACTCCATCAGATCGTGTTCATCTATCATCACAATGCCCCCTGCAATCGAACCGAATGAATATTCTCGGATTTCAACAACGACTGAACTCTTTTTGCAGTTGCCTTTGTTTTCATTCTCAAGGCAAAATCCACGAGCAGGTCCACGTTGATGATTTTTCTACGTAGCGATTCTGCGAACGCTTCCTTAATATACGAAAATGGAGGTGACCCAAGGTATAATGAATCAACAATTGCCTTTTCGATGGTTGCAACATATGCATTACCATTTTTCTTATATCCAAAGAATCTTTCTTTCTGGATTTTTATGAATTCTACAGCGTTGTTTTCGATTATGATGGGTCTATGGCGCTTCAAGGTTACCACACTATACTTAACAACAAACTGTTCTGTAACTGAATAGAACTGGAAGGCTGCAAACATGCTTACATAGGAGGGAAAAACGACCTGTGAGGCTATTTCATAGATGTTTATTCCCCTTCCGTTGGTAATATAGTACTTTCCCCTTTCTATTCTCCTGACCTTTTTGTTGTTTGAAAGGAGTTTTGATACGTAGTTGTTGGGTTTGTTCATTATTCTGGCTGCATCGTATGTGGTGATATGGTAGCACATATTATGTGAGAAATGATAAATATTTCATAGTTACAGTTTACAGTATTACACTAAAGGTGTCATGAAAGAAGCTTTTTTTTGACTTTGAATTGATTCCAACCTCCTTAATTACTGTTTCCATTTCATCCCTGCTGGATCCATGAGATCTTTTTGATCTTGCCTCCATGTTCTTAAGCTTCCCCTCCTTCAGTGTTTTGAAGGCATTATACTCAACGAATTCCTTCTTTTTTTCAAGCATGTTGTATATTACAACAGCAAGTTTCCTTGCAACTGCAATGGTGGATCTGTTCCTTCCTATCCTCTTTTTGAGTTTTCTGTATATTTTTTGAATGTTGGTGACAGCTTTATGAGTGTATGCACGAATTCACAATGAAGTACCTCAGCAGTGATGGCCCTGCTTTTGTTATATGACCATATATTGCATTCTCTCCAATCTGATCCACCCTCGGTACAAGACCTGTGTAAGATGAAAGATGTTCAGCATCTGGAAAACGTTTTATGTCACCTATCTCAGAATATATTGCAATTGCACTGTAGTAATCAATACCGGGAATTGTCATGAGTGTTTTAACCTCTTCAATTGAATTCCCTTGGCATATTCCCCTCTGCTGACATAGTAAACTTCGCGTTTCAACGACTTGATTTACCCTTTTATGTTTTGATCCGATTTCCGCGGGAGTGAATTCTGGAGTGCCCCTGCATATCTGGATTCTTTCAGCACCTCAATGCCTTTTCTCTTTATGTCTATTGCAGAATTGAGACCCCTGTCAATGGTGAGATAATTGATATAGCAGTGGTATGTGCAATCTTTCCGGAACTGGGAGAGGCAGTACAGAAAGTTGCTATGGTGTTAGCATATTCATGAAATTATCCTTTCTACTCTTTGCACAATGGTTTCCCTCTTTATTCTGATGCTCTCAACAAGATCATCAATGACACCGGCAATTTCATCCAGTATCTTCTGATTTACTGATTCGTAGAATTCTGGATCATATGCTTTGAATTTCCCTCCAGCACGAACCATATCCCCAACCTGCCTGTATGATTCCTTCCATGTTTTTCCTGTCCCGAATATGCTGTATGCCTGAGATGTGGCATAAGTGCTGTTATCCATGGCGGCCCTACCTTCACTACCATCTATGTTAACTCCGGAGAGGAAAGTGTTGAAATGTTTGAATATTTTTTCACATGTTGTAAGAAGATCAATGGTTTTATCCTTGGAAATCTGGAACTCCCTGTGATAGCCTGAGCTTTTATTTTCAAGTATAGATGCAGTGGTAACATGTCCTGCGATGGTCACAGATGCATACCCCTGTATCATTTCCAGAAAATCGGGATTGCGTTTGTTAGCCATAAGTGAACTTCCCGTTGTGAAATCTTCCGGGAGCTTTATAAATGCATGATCTCCTGTGCTGTAAATTATCATATCCTGTGCAATCCTGGAAAGAGAAATTAAGGATTTTTCAAGAATATACACAACATCAAGATCATCCAATCCTCTGTGAAAAGACCCGGAAAGCGGATTTTCCATATGCTTCAAGAAACCCAGACTTTCTGAAACTTTTTCGAAATTAATTGGAGACAACGAACCGAAACCAGAACCATAGCCGAAAGGAGACTCCTCCATAAGCGTACGTGCCACCCTAACAGCATCCAGTGACATATGGACCATAACAGATGATATATAATCGTAATAGGTTCTGATTGCAACGGGCATTGCCTGCCTGTAATGGGTGTATCCGGGGATATAACCCAAAGCGTCTATCCCTTTTTTATGTGCAGTTTCAGCAATGTTTAGAATCTGCTTTGCCACATTCAAAAGGTGATCTCTCTGAAACAGCCGTATGTCTGTGTGGCTCTGCTCATTCCTTGAAAGGAATATCCTAAGGTTTTCATAGGACCTGCCTGACATTTCCCCCACACTTGCCTCAACATACCCATGAATATCCTCAAGCCATGGATCTATCACGACCTTTTTATGGAGGAGGGCAAGGAGAGCCCTTAGAATTGATTTACTATCTTCATCCGGTATGAGATCCTGTTCATAAATCTGAATGTGATATGCCATTAGAGAAAGTACCTCATAATCCAGAAGAAGAGAATCCATGACAGTATCCTCTACGGTCATTATGTCAGATATGTCAGTTTCTGTAATAGTGCTGGCTCCACCCTTCCAGATTTTGTCCCTGTGGCTATTCATTAACAGTAATTTCCTTTCCGGATTTTTTCCTTCCCTTAATCGTAGCCATTGTCTGGCTTCCAAACACATATATGAAGCCTGGAGACTTACTCTGATCAAAGGTCTGCCCAACGCCATAGGTTGATTTTGAGAGATCGTATAGCGAATTGTCACTCTCCACACCCATTGGTATAATATTTCCTTTGTATAGTTTGAGGTTAACTTTACCGTTTACAAGGGAGTTTACACTTTTCTGGAACTGCATAATGTGTTCCATTGCCGGATCATACCAGAGCCCGTTGTAAACCATTTCAGAAAACATTTGGTCCATGTGTTTCTTAAGCTGTGATTCCTTTTTATTGAGAACCAGTGACTCCAGGTACCTGTGTGCGGTTATTATGATCATGGCAGCTGGGCATTCGTAGAACTCATGACTTTTGATCCCAACCAGCCTATCTTCTATCATGTCTATTGCACCTATTCCGTTAGTTCCACCTTTCACATTGAGGTCTGCAATTAGATCCTTAAGTTCAAATGGTTTACCATTAAGTTCAACAGGCAGGCCCTGATTGAAACGTAATGAAACAGTCTCAGGAAAAGAACTTGCTTTCTCGATTGGAACAACCCACCTATAGGCATCCTCTTGGACAGGAACATGGAGATACTCCATAGACGAACCCTCGACCGATCTTCCCCAGAGATTTTCATCCACGGAGTATTTCCCCCCGTATGGAATTTCTATACCATGATTTCTGGCATACTCAGTCTCTTCTTCACGATTCATGTTCATATCCCTCACGGGAGCAATAACATTCAGATCCTCATTGAGTGCTTTAATGGATATTTCAAATCTGACCTGGTCATTTCCTTTCCCAGTTGATCCGTGAACTACAGTGTCGCATCCATGAATCTCTGCCATTTGAACAGCCTCAGACGCCATGAGTGGTCTTGCGAGACTTGTGGAGAGAGGATAGCGGTCCTGATACATTCCGTCATTAAGTATTCCAGCTGAGATGAATTCCACGGCAAATTTCTGTTTGACATCTTCTGTAATTGTTGCCACCGCTCCAAGCTTTCTTGCTTTTTTCGCTATTGCATCCAGATCGTTTTTCTCCTGCCCAACGTCCAGGGTTAGAGTTACAACATCAAATCCCATCTCTTCCTGCAGCCATTTTATCATTACAGATGTGTCAAGTCCACCTGAATAGAGCAACAAAGCCCTTTGTCTCATATTAGACCATTTTCCATTAAGATATTAATTTGATTGAAAAACATTTCATTTATAATATCAAAATAGACTTTACTAACATAATAATGTTAAAATAAACATTTAATATGTGAAATTCATGCAAGATAACATGAAAGGCAGAGAAACCGTAGAGGTGAGAGTATCACGATTCCTTTCAGAAAATCCTGATCTTCTTCTTTCCCTCAGAGAAGGTGTGGTCAATGTAAGTAAACTGGCCCAACTGATCATGAAAGAAAACAGAGATCTAAACCCTATTTCAGTGAGAGCAGCACTTAACAGGTTAAGAACCAGCAATAAATCATTCTCAGGAAAGAACAGTGCAGATACACTCCTGAAAAAAAGTAAAGTTTCTCTGCAGGACAAAATATGTGTGGTCACATCAAGATCTGCCCAGAACATGAAACATATATCGGTCACATATCTCCAGGACAGTATAGTTTACATAGTGGATGAGATGAACAGCACCATCCCTGAATCCTCTCATGGAATACGAGTGGATAGGGACGTAAGCATGATACATATTCTCTCTCCAAAGGAAATTGAGAAAACACCTGGGTTTGTGATGCGTATAACACATAAACTCTTTGCAAGGGGTGTTAACATTCTCCAGCTTATTTCCTGCTCAAACGAGACCATAATAATACTGGCAAAGAAAGATTCCACAACTGCTTACCAGATACTCACCTAATCTTTTTTACTTGATTTTCGGCTGAATGGAGCAAACAGGATGCTTTCGGCATGAATAATTCAAAACCCGAGTATCTTTGAAAAATTGATTCATGCGGGAATTCCCGGCCTTAATTTCCTGATATCAGCAGCCCATAGATGTGCCCTGCAGACAATTATCTCCTTTTCATTGATATATAGTGTTGAGGTGGTGAGTGCAGTCAATAGAAAAGATACTTTCTCAATTTTATCCAGATCAAGGGAAAATGAGTTTTTCTTCCTCGATGTGAAAAAAAGCCCGCTGTCTGTCAGCTTCAGAGTGCCCTTTATCCCCTCATAAAGAGCCAGATCCATCCTAATGCTGTTGTTCGGCAAGTTCTTCCTCCTCTACCAGATTTACGGATCTGCCAGCTCTCCTGGCAACCTCGGGTTTAAATTTAACAGTTCTCACCGCATAGTATATGGCAAAAGCAAGATATCCCACCGATGCAAGAACTGCTTCAGTTATTGGAAAGGTTGGAGGATAAACAGATTCTAGAAGAACCCATACGAATATTATAGTTGCAATAATAGGAAGGACATAATGCTCAACCACGTGTACAAAAATGAAGATTCCATTATGCTTTTCCTTCAACCTGTAAAATAGAGTCATGACACTGGTGTTTAACAGGATGTGAGTTATTATTAAACCAAAAAGGGCCAGTGTGGTGAGGAAATCAAACGTGTTGCTCAAGGATGTTGAAACGTTTATGTTTGAGGACGTGTCAGAAAGAATGGTAATAAATGATCTGCCCAGCAATCCGTTTATCAGTATGGTTCCTCCAATTGCTAAAACAGATGACATGGTTCCAATGAAAATAAGTGCCTTGTGTGGAGTTACGTATTTTTCATGGAGTTCTGCAAAATAATGGGGCAGAACCCCATCCCTTCCCATTGCAAAGTAGACTCTCCCTGCATTGGACTGCATTGCAACGGAATCGGAAAATGCCGAGTTGAATGCTACCATTGAAAGCATAACTCCTCCTGCCACACCTGTATATGCCGTTGCAACTATAATTCCTGGAATATTGGCAACAGCAAATGTGCTCATGAGTGAAACACCCCATCCTACTGTGAGTGCATATGCAACCTCCGTAAGCACTATTCCCACAATAACCAGGCCGAACACAAGGCTCTTTGTTATTGCTCTACTGTTGACAGCCTCTTCTCCAAGAGGTGCAGACCCGCCATATCCAATAAAACTGGTAAGTCCGAATATCATCCCCAGTCCAAGTCCACTCAGTGGTCCCCCAACGGAATCAAACAGCTTCGATTTTATGAATGGGTTGAAAACTGCCAGTGTGTTATCCTTTGCCTCAATGATTATAATTGCAGAGAGAACTGCGAGAAAAATAACTTCAAAAAATGCCGCAATACGAATATACTTCATCTGCGGCCTGATGCCAAAAATCGCCAGCATTATTGGGGCAAGGATAAAGACAAGTATGAGCGGTACCCATATCCACCCTGGAAGCGTAATATTCAGGAAGAATCCAAGCACACCAGGCAGGACAACGCCCCCAACATAAACCGGAATGGCTGCTGTGCTTGCAATCTGATACATAACGTAGAGAAGGCCAGAGGTTATAGCCGGTGTGGGTCCGAAAGCTGTTCCTATATATCCGTAATATCCCCCTGCACTGGCATGCCTTCTGGACAAATGGTAAAGTGTGTTGACCTCCAGGAACATGGTCAAAGTGGCTATGAGGAAGGCAAGGGGTGTTAGAAAAAAGGCAAATGCCGCTGCAGATGTCATAAAAGCCACTGTGTCGCAAGCTGGGGCCATTGCTGATATTTCCTCAGCTATGGCGCCCCATGTTCCAACCTGTGACCTTTTAAGCCTTTGGTTTTCAGGTGTGCTGACCATTATCAAGTCTCCTTAATGTAATATTAATTTCGTTAGTATAATACTAACATATATAAAATTTGGTAAAACTGTTTCCATGTTGACCGTTCATGCCGGTTTCTGAAAAATGTGTAATTATGCCAATGACAAAAATGGTCTCTGTGAAGGACACTCTGTGGATAATGAATATTGCAATTTGCAGGTAGAATCAGGCTTCCTACGATCCTCCATGGAGAATGAAATGTTTTCCCCATAAGCCCATATTCAGTGTTTAAGCGATCCATGAAAATGAAATTCTAAAAATAGTAATTTTGTCTTAGTTGGTAAAAAAATGAGGTTGCATCCCGTTAAAATTTGGTGTTGAATTATTATTTCATACCTGCTTTGCTTCCTTTGTCTGAGATGAATTCCTTCTCCTGCAGTTCGTTCTCTCCAGATATCTTCTCCAGATCTATCCTCTTTGGTTCAGGGAGAAGAAGCACAGTAAGCACAAGACCTAGGGCAGACAATCCTGCAAGTATGAGAAACAGTCCCGATTCACCTATGGATGATCCAAGTATTATGACATTCAGGAATGTCCCAACGAAGGCCCCTGTTTTACCTCCTGCAGCTGATGCTCCTGAGCCTATTCCCCTTATCTTGGTGGGAAAGACTTCCGGTGGATAGATAAACGTGGTAACATTTGGTCCGAACTCTATGAAGAAGTAACTCAAGCCGTAAACTAACAGGAATTCCACCACATAAGTTGAAGAAAGCAGTTGATGGAAAATTCCAAGTACTGCGAAGCTCACTGCCATTGCTGTGAAACCTATAACCTGTATTGTTTTCCTTCCAATCCGGTCTATTGTGAAAGTTGCTATCCAGTAGCCAGGAAGTGCTGCAAAACCAAAGATCATGGCTGAGTAGGTGGTTGTTCTTATGAGATGATTCAACCCGACTATGGACGAAGGCACAAGAACAGAGAGCATCTGGCTGGACATTATTGAATTTCCATAAAGTGCCCAGTCCATGAGGAACCAGCTTCCTGCAGTTCCCAGAAGTGTAAGCAGGAATTTTTTCTGCGTTATTATGCTGGTCCACGGCTGTTTTACAACCCTGTTGTCTGTGGAGGCATCGGCTGTTATTCCGGTATATTCCTTCCAGTTTTTCTGTGCAGTTGCAGCATCTCCCTTTACATTGAGTGAATACCTGGGTGTTTCCGGCATCTTTCTTCTTGAGTAGATCACAAGCATTGCAGGTATTGCACCAAATGCCAGAAGAAGTTTCCATATTATGCCAAGACTTATTCCAGAGTATATGAGACCCAGTGAGATAAGAGGTCCTGCCAGAAGTCCCAGAGACTGCATAGAAAATACCATTCCAATGAGCTTACCTCTGTTCCTTGTGTTGGAATATTCTGCCATTATTGTTGAACTGGTTGCATAATCCCCACCTATACCTATACCGAGCAGAAATCTCCATGCTATGAGAACATAAACTCCATTAACAGGCGTCAGAAATGCGCTTCCAAGTGCTCCAGCCACCAGTAAAACAAGTTCAAGCCCGTAAATTGCCTTTCTCCCTAGTTTATCCAGCAGTCTGCCAAACACAAGTGCTCCAATAACTGCCGATAGAAGTGCCGTCGAATCCAGCAGTGATGTCTGTATGGTCGAAAGTGAATTCCAACCGGAGAGTACCAGTAAACTGGTCACTACACCTATGATAAACAGGTCGTATGCATCGGTGAAAAATCCAAGCCCGGATATGATCCAGGTTCTATAGTGAAACCTGCTCAATCCCGCATTATCCAGCGAACTGATCAAATCTTCTTTTTTTTCCGTACTCATTTCAACTCATGGATTTGATCCGGTTTCAAATATATTACCTCAATATCTTATATATTTCTATATACTATATATATTTCAAGTTTCCCGGTAAAAGTGGAACAAATTTCAGGATGCCGAAACCAGCAGTCATTGAACTCCGGGTACCTTTATGAGGCCGAACCCAAATCCTGTGGCAGCATCTTTTCCATTTACCAGGATAATTTTCACAAGATATACAGTCGGATCATTTGGATTGGTGGTGAGATTCATCTTAGAAACCACACTGCTGATGAAATATAGACTGATGGTCATCTGGGTTGTTGAATTGGTGGCATTTGTTATTTTTATATAATTATCAGGGTACAGGGTTGTGTTGAATTCTGTTATGTTGAGACTGTTGAGGGGACTGCTTGTGTTGTTGCTCAATGGATTTATGTCAAATATATATACAACAGGGGAGTTTGATTGAAGTGTAAAATTTACGCTGAGTTCTGTGGTTTCATTTGTAATTTCGTAAAAAGGTTTAGTATCATTGACAGCCTTGACATAACCACCAAGAGATGCTCCACTAAGGTTCGCGTCTGATGACGATTTCTCTATAGTCACATATGCCATGGTACCGAAAGCAACAAGAATGATGGCGGCGAATAAAACCGATACTTTACCGGATATCATTTTATCTTGCAGTTATTGCAGCCCAATATAAAATAGTTATTAATAACTAAGCAATTAACTATTTATACAGAACTGCCATTGGGTTGCTGATAAAATGGTAAAATACAAATGGGTTGCACTCTCCAACACCACGCTTGGTGTTTTGATGGCATCTATTAACGGAACCATTATCCTGATCTCACTTCCAGCGGTATTCAATGGACTTAAGATCGATCCTTTCAATCCGGGTTCATTTGAATACCTCCTGTGGATCCTTATGGGTTACATGATCGTTACAGCCGTAATGCTTGTTTCCATTGGAAGGTTATCTGACATTTACGGAAGAGTGAGGTTGTTCAATCTTGGGTTCGTGATTTTCACAGCTGGATCTGTGTTACTGTATCTCACCCCAAACACCGGCGATCTTGGAGGGCTTGAACTGATTCTGTTCAGAATGGTACAGGCAGTTGGAGGATCATTCCTTTTCGCAAACTCTGCAGCCATCCTCACCGACAGTTTTCCTCCAAATGAAAGAGGTAAGGCCATGGGTATAAACTCAATGGCAGCTCTTGCCGGTTCCCTTCTGGGACTCATACTTGGGGGTATACTTGCTGCAATTGACTGGCGTTATGTGTTTCTGGTCAGTGTACCTGTGGGTGCATTTGGAACTGTCTGGTCTCTTCTCAAGCTCAAGGACTATTCCGTGAGGCACAAGGACCAGAAGATCGATGTGGTAGGTAATGTGGCATTTGCAGGAGGATTGACCCTCATACTTCTTGGAGTAACATATGGACTGATGCCATATGGGACCTCTTCCATGGGATGGGGAAATCCGTGGGTAATCTCTGCAATGGTGAGCGGTGTTATCATACTGATCCTGTTCGTATACGTTGAGGGGGTTGTGGAACAGCCCATGTTCAACCTGAAACTGTTCAGGAACAGGGCATTTGCAACAGGCAGTTTTGCAGGAATGCTGCAGTCAATGGGTATGGGAGGGGTCATGTTCATGATCATAATTCTTCTTCAGGGAATATGGCTCCCGCTTCATGGATATTCATACAGCAGTGTTCCTTTCTGGGCTGGAATTTACACTATACCCATGATGGCTGGTTTCGTTCTCATGGGTCCAATAAGCGGCACTCTTTCAGACAGGATGGGGGCAAGATTCCTGGGTTCCCTAGGAATGACCATAAGCGCTGTTGCCTTCATACTTCTTTCCACCCTTTCCTATGATTTCAGCTACATTCCCTTTGCACTGATGCTCTTCATGATGGGTTTCGGAATGGGTATGTTTGTTGCACCAAACATCACTGCAATAATGAATTCGGTTGCACCGCAACAGAGAGGGGTGGCTTCCGGGATGAGAATGACGCTTCAGAACACAGGGCAGACTGCCAGTATGGGCATATTTTTCAGCATAGTACTCATATTCCTGACAAGGCTTCTTCCTGGTTCTTTTACCACTGCACTTGCCACTGCAGGAGCACCACAGCTCATACCGGTTTTTACAAACATTCCTCCCACGTCGGCTCTGTTCTCGGCATTCCTTGGTTACAATCCAGTCACCACAATACTAGGCAGCCTCCCGACAACCTTTTCATCACTGATCAGTGGATCAGCCATGGCGACAATAAGCGGTATTCACTGGTTCCCGCTGGCACTGGCCCCTGCATTTATGGGATCATTGAGGATGTCTTTCTATGCAGGTGCCGGCATATTTCTGGTTGCAGCCCTTCTATCAGCACTAAGAGGTAAAAGATACATACATGAAGAGACGGTAGAATCAACCCTGATTCTGGAGGAGGAGAGTGGAATAACACCACCAGATCATTCCACACCAGATTCAGCCGGATCAAAGGCATCCGGAATTTCATCTCCATCAATTTCAGATAATGATCGTATAATTAATAAACAAACAAATGATCTAAATAAAATGGATCCCATTAAGGATAATGCAACCGTTTACAACGGAGGTGAAAGATATAGAAAATGAACCTCTGACAGATTCCATGGAGATATGGCACCTTCTCTCCAGAGTTTTTCATAATGGAAAGAGGAGGCTGGAACAGGAACTGGAGAAACTTGGAGTTAAACCCATGGAAATAAGGGTGCTTTATTCCATTTCCCAGGACAGGGAGACCACCATGAACAGCCTTGCATCACAGAATGATGTGACCGGCCCCTGGATAACGGGCCTTGTTGATGAGCTTGAGGAAAAAGGGTATGTGACAAAGGCAAGGAGCACCACGGACAGGAGAGTCGTGAAAGTTTCAATCACGGAAAAAGGTTCTGAAATATTGAAAAGAGGGATTGTTGTTTACAACAGGCTCATTGATATTGCACTCAAGGGGCTCAGTGAAACTGATCTGAAGGAATTCACAAAAATTCTATCCTCAATAGAGAAATCCATAAGCGAAAATTAGTTTTTTAAACCGCCTTTCATCTTTTCCTGGATACATGTAATGGTTTTGTCCATATTTGATCTGGAGACTTTCTCAATCCTGTCTTTTCCCATGGACCTTATAAGGAGGCCAAAGTCAAAAGTACCATTCCATGATATTTCCGTGATTCCTGTTTTTTCAACCACCAGAAGGTTCAACGTGAAAGTCAGCTTTGATCCCGCAACTCTGCCCTGTCCCTGGAGATTCAGGGAATTGCCTTCAACAGTGTAATGTATCTTTAGTTTCCCTGAAATGGTGGAGAGGTAGCTCACTCCTGCATCTGAGACATCGAATCTCACATGGCATGAAAAGTCTGCCCCATCTCTCTCTATGGATTCGAGGCCCCATATGCATTTAGAGAGTGACATTGGATCGCTGAACATTGAGAGGCACTGTTCAGGAGATATTCCAACAGTAAAAGTCCCATTGAATGTAGTGTTCTCCATGGTGGAATATTTGAACTACAGATAAATCAGTTGTGTATTGAAGTCTGCAATGATCAGGATGAGGCTGAACTCTGAATTTTATCCTCCAGCTATGAGGAATCCTGGTACCAGTTCTCTGATCTTTTCAGGGCCCTTAACCAGCCTGAATAGAGATTCCTGGCAATATCCCTGGAAAGACCGGGTGTGAATTTTCTTCCATGTTTTTCCATGGTCCAATCCATTAAATCATGGCCGTCGGCAGTCCTGAAAGCAAGATTTGCAGCACCTCTTCCTGTAACATGATCCGGATCAGGTGCCTGCATTATGTTCATTCCAGTAATGTCACTTATGAACTGCAACAATCTCATATTCTTTGAAACACCTCCGTCTATCCAGACTTCTTCCCTGATGTCGCCAGGTTCCATTGCGCTAATCATATCGTTTATCCTGAAGGCAATGGAACGAAGTGCGGATGCAGATATATCAGTCCAGTCTGTCCCGGGATCTATACCTATTATTGTGCCAGCAGCCCCAGTATCCCAGAATGGAGCCCCCATGCCGGAAAGTGCTGGGACAAAATAGACGCTTCTTGCGGGAGTTGAAGTTCCAGAGTATGGATCAATGGAATCAGTCTCAAGGTTGCTGAACATATTCCGTTTCAGGTAATCCATTAGGGACCCTGAGAAAAATGAGCTTCCTTCCAGAGCGTAATTACCATGCCCTCCTTCATCCGAATACAGGCAAGTGATCAGCATGCCTTTCCTTTTCCTGATATCCTGTCCAGAGCTGGAGATCATGAATGTGCCTGTTCCAACGGTAACCTTGGTTTCACCGGCCCTGATCCTACCCATCCCTATTATAGAGGACTGCTGGTCTCCGGCAACAGAAAGTATATCCTTTCCGTACAGTGGGCCTTTTTGTGCAACCTGCCCAAAGTTTGAACATGAAGGCCTAATCTCCGGTAGTATATCCTCAGGTATGGAGAAAATGGAGAGAAGTTTCTCATCCCATGATCCTTTCCTGATGTTCATTAACATTGTTCTGGAGGCATTTGTGTGATCAGTGAAATAACTTTTCCCCATGGTTAATTTACTGACTATCCAGGAATCAATTGTACCAATTCTCAATCTACCTTTCCTAAGCAGGAAACTGGACTCCTCAATATTATCCAGTATCCATTTTATTTTTGTTGCGCTGAAGTATGGATCA
>JAMCUD010000002.1 GCA_023379355.1 Thermoplasmatota archaeon | reverse complement strand
AAACTTGCATCAATTGTGGGAAAGGTTGAGCCAATCATCATTACTGAAAAGGGAAAGGACGGTACATGGGTCGGCAGGGATCCGGCATACAGATCTGTTGTTGTAACAGGCAATCAGAGACTTTACAGCAGAGTAGACGCGGAAATAGTTGACACAGGTTCCACTTATCTGGTGGGCAAAGTCCTTTAGGCTTTTATCTGGTCAACTGCCACAATCTCGTCCATAACATACCTTCTTGGCGGATTCTTGGAGAAAAGCATCTGGAACTCTGTAACAGTCAGGATTGGCATTGGAAATTTATCGGCATCATCTATGGGTACCCTTGGGCAGCCGGTGAATACGACAGCATCACATTTCATGTTTGAATAATCTGTTGGATTCGCTTCATTTGCCGTGAGTATAACGGCATCCTTGCCCATCTCCCTTATTCTGTCCACTATGACCCCGGCAACCTTCTCCCTGTACTGCCCCACCTTTGTATCAACAACAACACAGAATTTTTCTGCATCAAGCGCCCTTGAGATGCCAGCATATCTCTTCCGTATGAATCTGTCAGTCTCCTCCTTTATATTTTTGAGTGTGAGATCATTAAGATCCAGAATGAACACATCGGTGTCCGTGGAAAGCTGGGCACCGATACCGTGGAACTTTCCAGTTGTAACAATGAGAAGGCAGTCAACGCTGTTCTGAATTGAATGGGCAGAACTGAAATTGCACCCAAGGACCTGCCCTGGATATTTCATCCTCTTATCAGGAATTCCGGTCATGGTGGAGAACCCCATTTTTGTTAGGACTGAATCTACCCGGTGCATATGATCAATGTACTGTACTGAGCAAAGGAGACCTATTTTCCTGTATCCACCCGTCTTAAGAGGGCTGAACATATCTTCCCGGAACTCAATCCTGTGGCTGTCCCGGTATTCCAGGAAAATAACTGGTTTGGGATATTTTATGTTGGGGATTTCAGAGTGCCCAAGCTGTACAATTGCATCCACACCTGAGTATACATCCCTTGAACCTATATCACAGGCGCCGTAGAATGATTCGGAAGAGACTATTATACTGAAATCCGATGACAGTCTGTTGAAATATTCAAACACATGGGGTTTCAGACCGTCCGGCAGCTGCAGCAATATTTTTTTTGCACCCATTTCATTGAGTTTAACTATGGTTTCATCCAGGTCAAGAAGTTTCAATTTTAACCTTTCCTTATTCTTAACAAGTATTAATCCATAATTGATTCACGAAAGAAACGAACCGTCGTGATATATCAACTCGCCGTTCCTCATGACTGAATTCACCATCCTTATGCCGTATTCATACGGAATTTTTCTGTAACTGTCAACGTTGAGTATGATTATGTCCGCATTCTTTCCCGGCTCAATTGAACCATACCTGTCCTCCATGCCGCATGCAAAGGCACCGTTAATTGTAGCTGCATTAAGTGCCTCCTCTATTGACATCCTGCAGTACTTTACAGCAAGGTGCATGGCGAAGAAAAGGTTGCTGTTGTAGGAAACCGGAGATGCGTCTGATGCAAGGGCAACCGGAATGCCTCTTCTTATGAAGGCACCGATGTCAGGGTATTTCCCGTCTGCCACATTGAATGCCGTCATGGGAAGGAAGGTTGCAATTGTTCCTGACCTGGCTATTTTATCCATTCCCCTATGATCTGTTACAAGAAGATGATCTACTGTGAGAGGGTGGTACTTTTCACACAGATCCAGGCATCCTACATCGGCAAACTCATCACTGTGAAGTTTTAGGCGCAGACCGTTTGCCCTTGCAGCCTCTGCCATCTCCACTGTTGAGGTGACGGAAAAGGCACCCCTGTCGCAGAAGACGTCCACAAATTTAACCCTGTCTTTCATCCGGGGAAACATTGCAGAAATAACATAGTTGGAGTATTCGTATTCCCTCTGCCCCTGTGGAATGGCATGCATTCCAAGAAACGTGGGAATTACGTTGACGATTCCGGTATCTTTTATCCTGTGGATCACATCCAGCATCTTTGTTTCCGTGGATAGATCAAGCCCATATCCTGTCTTGATCTCCATGGATGTTGTGCCCGTTGAAACGCTCTCGTAGACCCTCTTCATACTCTGGTTGAAAATCTCGTCCGCACTGGAGCTTCTTGTATCCCTTACTGTACGGTAAATCCCGTTTCCCGAGGCAAGTATCTCCATGTATTCCTTCCCGGATATTTTCTGGTAAAACTCTTCTTCCCTTGTTCCTCCATATACAATATGTGTGTGTGAATCCACAAGTCCAGGCATTACAACGTTACCCCTGGCATCAACAACATGCACACTGTTCCCCTTCCGGTATTTCTGTGCCTTTTCGGATGTCATTATTTCCCTTACTATACCATCCCTGATGAGAATTGAACTGTCTTCAAGTACCTTCATCCTCCTTATCTTTTCTGATTTCAGAGGTTCCCAGCCTGCCCCTTCCATTGTGAGGATTTCCGAGGCGTTTATAATTATGGTATCTCTCATAAATAAATATAGAGATAAGGCATATAATTTCTTTCACGCCATAAGGTGAAAAATGAATGATCTCTGCATCAAATTTAGAGGAAAAGAATTTAAAGGAACATAATCCAGAATCCAAAGAGAAGTGTTATTATGAAGCCCCCGGTAATTGAGATCATGAATGGTGCACGGTACTGCATGTATTTTTTCCCCCTGTATTCGTGAACTGAGAATTTCCTGCTGTTTTTCTCATACATTTCCTTATCATACCTCATTAGAAAAAGTGAGGAATTTCCCGACCTGTTACCTGACTTCCTGTTCAGATACAACAGGTATGGGACAAAAACTATTGAAAAAATGGCAACGTTTATGAGAAGGGCCATGGAGAAAGGAACAAACGACGAAATGACTCTCTGCCCGGATGTGAGGGGCGTAAGCAGAGGGATCGTTATAAAAGAGAATGAAAGGGCAAGCAGGGCCTTTATGTCACCAATTCCAAAGAACCTCTCCTGGAAACCCATGAGGAAAATGGCTGACATTACCAGAAGATCAAAACCGAAAATGAATACGCGAAAGGTCAGGAAAATGGAGACAACCATGAATATAACACCGGCTACCGGGTACATTACCAGATCAGTATTCATGAAAGAAGCCACGAACATAAGGACTCCAACAACGTAAAACCAGTATGGTGGATGAATATAGAGGGCCAGGAAAATGGCCCCAGCAGCGAAGAGTGGAATAAAAAGATAGGAGCTGACGGTACGCCTCATGACATCTGTTACAGAACCAGCCAGAAGAACTGCTATTCCAACCAGTATAAGGAGAATATATTGGAACATCTGTTCACACAAACACGTATTGTGTATAATTACTTTTCACCGTTGATTCTCCTGAATGCCTTTATCACAGCTGACATGTCAAGATTGCCGTATCCAATAGATGACGCCGATGCATATATCTGTGATGTAAGGCCACCCATGGGCAGAGATATTCTTGAATCCCTTGCCAGTTCCAGTGCATAGTTTATATCCTTTATCTCATGATTGAGAAGAAAGGTCGGGATGAAATCCTCCTTCAGGAGTGGTTCGCGCTTTATGCCCAGTACAGCTGACCCTGCAGAGCTCACTGAAAGAATATCCATCACCTGTTCCCTGTTCATCCCCAGCCTGTCACCGAAAACAAGTGCTTCGCTCAGCGCTGCAAGGTTTTCACCAAGAAGCAGGTTGTGAATGAGTTTCATTTTAAGCCCGTTTCCACCTTCACCCATATGGAATATATTTTTGCAGAATGTTTCCAGGAATGGTTTCACGGTGTCCAGTGCTTTTTTTTCTCCACCGAACAGTGCAATGAGTTCCCCTTTCTGAGCAGATGGGACACTTCCAATCACGGGGCAGTCCACATATGTGCATGACTTTTCCATAACCTTTGCCCTGTTCTCAATTGAGGCTTTCAGTGAAATTGTGCTCATATCTATTATGATTGTCCCCGGTATTATGTGACTCAGGAGCCCGTTCTTACCGGATATTATTTCCTGTGAAGCCTGTGAATCGCTCACCATAACGAATATTATGTTGCAGTTGGATGAAACCTGGAAAGGATACTGAAAAACCTTAAGTCCAAGAGATCCGAATTCGTCGGCCTTCTGTTTTGTCCTGTTGTATATGCCACTTACCCTGTATTTCTTAAGTATGTTGAAAAGTATGGGTCTTCCCATCTTGCCCAAACCTATGAAACCTATATCAGACATCATTCCACACCTGGATTCAAATTTCAAGAAAATATAAAGAACTGCCGTTTTCCTGGGTGGCACACTCCAGGCTTTTATACGGAATGTGTTTATCCACAAGTCTTGTCCTGGCCTTTTCCATTGCAAGATCTGGTAGATTGTTCTTCTGGCTCAGGTGTGTGAGTATAATTCTTGTATCCTGCAGAACAACCTTTTCAAGCACATCCGCCGTCTGATCATTTGACAGATGGCCAAATCTACCAGAGATTCTGTTTTTTAGTGATATTGGGTAGGGGCCGTTCTTGAGCATTTCCTCATCGTGGTTTGATTCCAGTGCAAGAATATTGGACCCCTTTATAAATTCCAGAAGATCAGGGGATGCAAAACCCAGGTCTGATACCACACTTATTTTTATCCTGGAGCTTTCCACTATATATCCAACAGGATCTGAAGCGTCGTGGGAGATGTTCACTGCCTTTATCCGGAAGTTTCCGATGACAGTTTCACCATTGATTCTGTAAAAATCCCTGAGTCCAGCTGCATAACCTGTCATTTCCCTTGTATAAATATCGAATTCCGGCCTTGTCTTGAGATTCTTCACACCGCTGCAGTGGTCTGAATGTTCATGGGATATGAAAAGTGACTTTTGTGAAGGATCTATATTCAGTTCTTCAATCCTTTTATTCAGCCTTTTCCTTGAGATGCCCATATCTATAATAAGAAGGTCATCGCTGTCCCATATTAGGCTGCAGTTGCCCGCACTTCCGCTTGCAACCATGTTGAAGCCTATGCCGTCCATTGAGGACTGAATAAATATACAGCATATGATACTTTCCAGATCTGGCATTATTTATTATATGCAGTTTTCTTTCATAACCATGAAAATTTTACTGGTTGGCAGAAACAAGATAACTGAAAGGATGTTACCCCTCATAAGGGCTGACCTTGCGTGGGACCTATTTTTTCATGGGAATCATGGAGATTTGCCCGAAGGGCATGGGAGAAGGGCTTATCCATTTTCAAACTGGCTTTGGGATGAACTTGGAATGGTTGGCGGCTACCTGAACAAGAATGCCGGAAATTCAATATATATAGCGGTACCGGACCTAAAGGCATCCGGTATTGAATTTATTGTCCGCCTCTGTTCAATGTGGGCTGAAGATATTTTCATCCATGGGGAAGAGGATCATAATCTATGGATTCCACCCATGGTTAATTTATCCCATGAAAAAGGCATGGATAATGCCGAGAAACGTTTGACTTTAAAAGAAGATGGCGGATATGAAAGATTCTTCATGCCTCTGATCGGTCCGTCCAGATCTTTTTTCCGGCTGGAAAAGATCAGTCCAGGCAATTCCTCAGCGAGGCTGCACAGCCATTCTGCAGTTGATGAATACTACCTCCTGATGAAAGGAAGGGCGACGCTGAAGATTGGGACAAGGAGTATTCTTATTGATCCTGGTACGCTCATTGGAAAGCCCACTGGACCAGATCTGACCAGCCAGATAATTGCAGACAGGGGTGAAGAGATAGAGGTTCTTGATATGGAGATCTGGCCGGACAGGTATTACAATGCAAAGGATCTTGTTTACTACCCTGAACATGGGGAACTTTTCATGAGGGGATCGGGATGGGGTTCTATTATACCATGGTTAACTGCTTCAGATACAGGGGACTTTCGGGATAACTATGACTCATCATATAAGAGAAACGCCGATGGTTCATGGTCTCCTGCAAAATTCCATGGTCACAGAGAAAGAAAAAAATTGGAATGATCACTGTGCAAGTGTATTTAGCTGATTCAGAAGTTCTTTCTCCACATGATCCGTCCATGCGATTTCCGGTATATCAATAACCAGAAAAAGTTCTGAAAGCAGAAGTACCTCTATTGCAGTTATTGCTAAATTTTTTATTAGTTTGCCTACACCCACATGAACATTAATCTCGTCGTTAATGTTCTCAAATGAAAATGTCAGGGCCCTGTCGGCGGCAATTATATCTCTCAGAATTCCAGGTTTCTGTGCCTGTATAATTGCCTTGTCGTCCTGTATATTGCTCTGGACTCTCCAGTTGTTGTTCTTGAGATAGTCAGCAAAACTGTTCGCAAGATCTTTTAGGCTTTTACTGCTCTTTATAACTCTGTCTTTCTTGAAAATTTCCATGAATTGTTATAAATCCATGTTATTTAATCATATGGCGATACTATGAGAAAAAAATTCTCATGGAAAAAAGACAGCCATTAACATTCATCTGGAGAAAACTAATATTCAAGTACTGTATGATTATAGAAATTGGGGTGTGTTTCTCCATGAGAGAACTCACGAAAAAAGAGGTAAAACAGATCAGGAAGCTTCTGAAAAAAGGGGTGGATGTTCCGGAAATCTGTACTAAGTTCAACATACCTCCCGCAGAGTGGAGGGAAGTTGTGATAAAGAATGATCTTTTCTGAACTGTTCCGAGACAGCCTCAGTACCTGTATCTGTCCATGAGTTCAAAATGCGAATCCAGTATCATTGCAGAGAATGCGATATCGCCATTTATCGCGGCCTTAACGCAGCAATAAACATATTCATGAATGTCATGATAAAAGCGGGTCGGTACAACCAGCATTTGCGACGTTGGATAGCCACTTCTGTCCTGTGAGTTATATATTCTTACTGGAATACTTCAGTGGTTGAATCGGGAAGCCACTTGCCCAAAGGCATTAGTGCATTGGCATAATTAACCAAGACCGGGTTCCCATGGTTCATGATTTACCTTTTCCAGTCCACTTCATGCGGCGAATGAATTCCACCACATCTTCCGGGTTTTCAAGTATTGCTTCAGGATGATACTGATCCATCCTTTCGGCCCTACCGGATCCCCATACTGCGCCAAGTGGTTTTATTCCTGCACCATGTGCTGCAATGATATCGTATGGCTGATCTCCCACATATATGCAATCCGTGCTCCTCAGTTGGAGTTTTTTAAGAGCAAGAATAAGTGGATCAGGATCAGGTTTCTGATAGACTGTGTCTTCCTGTCCCACGTAAAACTGGAAGTATTTCATTATTCCGAAAATGCTCAGAAGTGTCTCAGCATCTGTTCTGTGGCTTGATGTCACTACGGCCATCTTGAGGTTCATAGCCGAAATTTTTTCAAGCATTTCCCTTACCCCGGGATATATCCTGATGGATGAAATGTTATCATTGTAGTATTTCCTTCCCGTCTCGTATATTTCATCTCCTTTGTCGGGAAACCACTGTGAAAGTATCTTCTTCACAGGCCTTCCTATGAGCTGGGCATTCTCTTCACCTGTTATCCCCCTTCCCAGAACCTTCCTGAATCCGTAATCGGTAGCAACCGCAGACATCCCTTCGCTATCAAGAAGTGTTCCATCCATGTCAAATATAACTGCTTTGATAATTGGAAACACCCCGGAAACCATGAGGCTGATCTAATGGACACTAAAAATTGTTATGGTGAATATACAAGCACTGACATTCCTGTCTTTATTTCAGCGATATTTAAAAACTGGAAATTGAGGCCCGGCCAAGCCAGTAGATGCTCTTCAAGAATCCAATTGTTGAGTTCAGGTCTATGTCTGAGAATTCGTATGCCTTGTGTCCATGTGTCTCTGCCAGTTCCCTGAATATTCCATCAATCCTTGAAAATATCCTGTCGGTCATTAAGTTTACAATATATCTGCTGACAGAGTTTCCCATGCGTTTTGTCATCTCTGGGAGCATCTCCCTTGACATCTTGAGATCGTAAGACCATGCAATATACAGGAGTTCCCAGTATTTTCCTGGGAGCTTATCGATCATGGGAAATGGCTTCCCCTTGAGCCTTGAACTTGTCATTGGAATGACTGCCAGAGGAAAGATCCATGCTCGATACCTGTTGTCTATAATGGACTGGACTAGATCAATACTCTGTTCAACATCCTCATCTGTCTCGTCTTCGAACCCCACTGTCATGGTGTAGCATGGAGTTATGTATGCATCGTTGAGTATTGGTGTTGAGTCAAGTATGACATTTTTCCAGTCAGCAGGTTTCCATGGGAAAGGCTTTCCATTCATGTATTTCCGAAGGATTCTTTCACTACCTGATTCAAGGCCAACCACTGGAGCCTCAGCCCTGTACTTATGGTATTCCGCTATCTCTGACAGATCCATAACTGTCTTGGGGCTATCCAGAACGGCCGGGGATGAAATGTGTGGGAAATATATCTGTTCTGCCCCCGCTTTCTTCACTGATGAAAATAGGTTTACAACTGCATCATGGTTGGTAATAAGCCTGTGTGACCCATAAAGCAATATATCGTCAGTAAGAAGCTCTATGTTTTTCTCTCCGCTTTCAAGATTCAACTTCACCTCAGCCAGAATGTCCTCCATGGGTATTGACCTGAATGTTTCAGGGGTGATTGAACAGAACTGACAGCCTCTTGGACATCCTCTGGTTACCTGTACTTCACCAAAACGTGAAGGTTTTATTATTTTGGGAATCTTTGAAACGGGTGGGTTTTTCCCTGTAAAGTTTCTGGGCAGATCCTTGCCCTCAATCCCCATCAGCACCAGACCGGGTAGATCCTCTTCTGCTTCCCCGTTGAATACAAGATCCACCCACTCCGGTCTGTTCATGCCAATCTGCCATGCTGCAGGTCCTCCCACAAATACCTTGAACCCGTATTTCTTCTTGAGTTTGGAAACTTTCTGGGACAATTCTGAAAAGAATTCGGCAGTCCAGCTTGGCCCTCCGCCAAAAATCATTGTAAGCTTTGTGCTTACCGGACTCATTCCGTATGGATCATGAACGGATATGCCCACTACCTTGGTATCCTCCCCAACCACCCTTTCAAGATCACCTGGAGGGGATACAATAACATCATCTATGCCCCCATAATGCAATGCAGCCTCAATCTTTCTTAATGCATATGGAACCCTTAGCGCTTCCCCTCTCCTGTCTGACTCCTGGGGAGGTGTGAAGACTCTGTCCATCAATATTCTTGGTACAAGCCTTGCTGGCATGCACGCAACATATCCAAGAGTTGATACTCCAGAATAACTTGTGAAAGAACCCTGATCTGCCGTAAGTACAACCTCAGCGCACATAGAGTAAAATAAATTAGTTACTAAAATAATTTACTATTTGAAGTGATAAATAATTATATTCCGTATGAAAAAGAACTGGTCTGGCTAATCGAAGTATTCTCCTTTGATTCATAAATTGGTCATTTGGATATTCCCTGTTACCATGAAAGCTCCCCACGAACAAGTGAAACCATGGAATCGAGTATTCTCTCTTTTACCATTGATGGATTGTGCCAGTTGAAGAGGGAAGGTTCAAGGTAGCATGCGAGCGCACACTTGTTGCAACTCTCGTAAGGAGTCCAGTCGTATGTGTTCCACAGCTTAAGTATGTCAGTATCCCAAACCTTTGCACTGCCATTATACTCATTGAGTACATAGCATGGTTGAACAATATTACCAAGTGGATCTATGTTTATGGTAAGCCATGGTTTGCATCTCCATGGATCGTTGCCGTACCATGAATTCAGTATTGATGAGAAATATTCCTTGGAATTGACAATTGGCAGCCCACTTAACTTGTAACTTTCAAGCATTTTAATTGTGTCCCTGAGCTTTAATTTTTCAGGAGACATCTTCTCTGCAGTGGTGTAATCGTAGGCAATCTGGAAATTCACGCTGACTCCGAGCTTCACAGCAAGATCTACAATCCCCTGGGCCTGATCCATGTTCTCGTTTGTTATTGTGGAGCTTATGGCCATAGGTACATGATCCCTGGCTGCCTCAATCCCCTCAACCGCATGCCTGAAGGAACCTGCCATCCCCCTTAATCTATCATGGACCTCCCCTATTCCATCGAGAGATACAAACAGGTAATTCAGGTTATCCTTTATGTCCTCTATCTTTGCCTTGAGAAGCCAACCGTTGGTTACCATAGAGGTGTGAAATCTTTTCTTGGCTTCATAAAGTATATCCCCAATATCTTTCCTGAGAAGTGGTTCACCGCCTTCAAACCCAAGGAACGATACCCCTGCGTTTTTTAGAGAATTCATCATCCTGATCTCTTCATCCAGGTCCATTAGCGCCTCGTCTTCCCTCCTCCAGAATGGACACATCTTGCATTTTAGATTGCAGGAATACTGGAGTTTATGACCTGCTATGAGTGGGAACTTTTTATTAGGAAGACTTTTGATAGTCCTGACTATGCTCCTGCCCATAACTGAACTTACCAGTGACACAATGAAACATGAATTTCTGTTATTCATACTTTACTGAAATTGATGTTAATAATGCACGACTTGACCTCAACCTGGGCAGATTTATAGTTGCCAGGAAAATTCCTGAAAAATGTACTTCATTCACTGAAAAAATACGGGCCCTCCTCTCCACGATCTCCCATAGATCTTCCCACTTCAAAGGTTGCTGGCGGAATCTCAATGTGCTTGAATTCCTTTTTGGTCCGAAGTTACTCTTTTCTTCATGTCAGATCATGGACTTTCCGTACACGGACAGGCATGAGGCAATATGTTATCCGACCATACTGATTTCAATATATCAAGCAACTGGACAGTATCCTGGCAAAAATATTGTATTCTCGATCGCAAATGTCAATAAGAGGCTTCAACATCACTGAAAACTGTCTTCAAAGTCCATCATTTCACAATTTATTACTTTTTACAGATTGCCGGAAGTTTGTCTCTTACAATCGAGATTGGGATGTCAGTTACTGATCAATCAAAACTTTATATCACTAAATTGCAATACATAAGTATGTCCGCAGAAGAAAAGCTGAAATCAGTTATTGAAAGTTCAAGAAAAATATCTCAGGATGGATCTTTAGTTACTTATGATCTGACTGCAGGAGTCGATTTCTCAAAACCTAAAGCTGTTGCAAAAGCCCTTTCGGAAATATTTTTTGAAAAAGATGCACTTAACTGGTTTAAGGTCGATGGGGACAAAATAGACTTTGTACCCACTTATAAAGTAAGAGTTATCATGAAAGAAGAACATGGCAAAAAACTGGAAAGTACAGTTGATGATTTTCTCAAGGACCTCCAGAAAGATGGAATTTCCAGAACGTATTCAAAACAGATAAAAGAAGGGAGCACTGTTGCCACACAACTTCAGTCTGCAATGGCCAGGAATGCCCTAGAATCAACCCTATTCAAGCACTCACTTAACAAAGTATATGGAGATACTATCAGAGATGACCTCTTTGTTGATCTTCTTGAAAAACTGGAAATTAGAACCCTCAATGACAGGGATCTTATTGACTGGAACAAACTCCCGCTCTGACTGTTCCAAACTGAAAACTCTCCATTGGGGAAAGCCATGACAGACGTAATAACCTTGTTCGGTAGTCTATGGATATTCGATTACAGATCTATCCGTGAAACATGAAACACTTTGTAGGTCTTTCCGGTAGTAATTATAGGGCAAAGGAAGAATATATATGATAAGCGATCTAATCTGGAACATTCCCAAGTCTTTCTTTTAGAGTTTTATGGACACAGTGAAATGTTCGTGAGTGCACAGAATAATGATCAAATCCAGAGAAACTGGGAATATCCCAAGGCATTCCCGGAATATATAAACAAGATGCCGAAAACGATCTTGATGATATACCTGTCACTTTCTTTTATGCAGAGAGTAACCGGGACTGGAAATTGTGAGAGGGATTTCTCTCGCCTGATGTGAATGGGTTTCTCACAGTCTCCACAAAAGGAGGAAAGTTGTCGGAAAACAGAATATGTCGAAACAATAATCAGATCTTATAAAGAGTCGGCAACAGCCCATTAAATGTCCATGGAAAACTGTCCCACTGTGCTGTCAGGTTCCGTCTGCAAGTAGTGACATCCTCCCACGACTAAAGTCGTGGGCTTCCCGTTTCAACGACCGGATTTGCCCTTTCAGGTATTGATCCGATCTCCACGGGCGTGAATTCGGGAG
>JAMCUD010000001.1 GCA_023379355.1 Thermoplasmatota archaeon | reverse complement strand
CACGTATGTGACAGAAAACAACCAGGATTCAGGAATCCATGGGAGGTTTTCACATTTTTCCTTTCAGAATACAGGGTCACCGATCTGATAATGGAAAGCCCCTTAATGGCTATCTGATTTCCTGATAGTCTCACTCTTATACTATCTCCCAGCATCTGATATCCTCCACAGATACCGAGTATATATTTGCCAGATCCTGCACATTTCAAAATTCTCTCTGCAATCCCGGTTGTTCTCAGGTATTCCAGATCGAGAGGCACGTTCTTCGACCCTGGAAGTATGATCAGTTCCGCAGAATCAAGTGCATCCTGGTTGTTTTCTGTCACATACGTGAAGCCAATCCCTCTGAGCGTCAGCGGATCAACGTCGCTGTAGTTTTCCATATGGGGGTATCTAATCACAGCTATTCTTCGGCTTGATACAGATGGGTTCTCATAGTTGAGAGAGTCCTCGCCCGGGACTGCCATCTCAAGTATCTTAGGAACGACACCTATGCATTTCTTTCCTGTCAGGTTTTCAATTTTCCGGATTCCTGGAATCAGGACTGACGGATCTCCACTCATCCTGTTTATCACGAACCACTTCACAAGATCGGGCGACCTCATGAGTTCCAGTGTACCATAGATGGAGGCGAAGGCCCCTCCTCTGTCAATGTCCGTTATCAGCAGGCATGGGCTCCCGTGTATTTCGGATACGAAGGTGTTTGCAAAATCATCACCTTCAAGATTGATCTCAGCGGGGGAACCGGCACCTTCTGCTATGATCACGTCGAAATTATCTCCCAGCCGCTTGACGGAATCTCTAATGATCTGTGCAGCATTCTCGCGCATGTATTTTCTGTATGAGGCTATTGGCATCACTCCAAGGCTTTTTCCAAGAACTATGACCTGGCTGGTCCCTCCCCCCTCCGGTTTCAGTAGAAAAGGGTTCATCTCCTTCTCAGGCGATACACCTGAAGATCTGCTCTGCAACCACACAGAACGTGAAATCTCACTTCCATCCCCAAGGGAAATGGAATTCAGGGACATGTTCACTGACTTGAATGGTGCGACCCTGAATCCCATTTTCGATATATGCCTGCACAAGACCATTGTCAGTGTGGTTTTTCCTGCAGAAGACGAGGTTCCCAGAACCTGTATCATCCTCATTTCATGTCACCCGAAAAAGCTTTAACAAAACCAGTCTCTCTCTCATTTCTGATTATTGAAAAGTTTTATAAATCTTTACCCCACAGGACGATAGGATGCCTGAATCATTTTGAGAATTAATACCAACCAGAAAAATTCCAAAAACCTACAATTCTGTCCTGATCAGCGGGCAGAGGTTCTGAAAGCCTATGAAAAAGTCGGCGAGGAATTTATCGCCTCCAAGAAGGATTGCACAGAGGCCTCCATATCCGACACTATAGTTCTTTCAGGGTGCGCTGCCGTTGAAAATGCTGAAGCCGGTTAAAGAGTAGAAGTACCATTCGCACAGAGAGGAGGAGATGCCTCTTCCGGGCTAACTGAAGTGTAATCATTCAACGTCCTTGAACCATCCATAGGTAGGTTCAGAAACTACCCAAGTGATAATATCGGCAGACCTGAGTTCTAAGTCGTTGACATGGCAGAGCTGCTTCGGCTCAATGTTCCCGAGATGACCGTTCTGAATGGAGGAATGAGGGCTAAGGGCTTGAACTTCGGAAAATCAAATACAGGAGTTCTAACAGATACTCCTGGGAAAACTCAACAGCGCTTTCATGAAAAACATTCTTTACAGTGAAACTGAATGGAGGACAGCAGAAAATAGCACCACTCTTTTCGAAGGTCTTGCCAGGAAGTCCCGAAAGTTGAAGTGGTGGGCAAGCAGAGTCGATCTGATCTTTGGATCGCATTGAGAGTCTGGGGCAGTTTCTGAAGTTTATGCCTGCCATGATTCTGAGGAAAAATTCGTCCGAGATTTTATCAGGGCCAAAGAGAAGGTCATAATGCTGGATAGGTTTGACCTTCACCCTTAATTTCCTTTTATTATTCAAAATTCTACAAAGTTTAATGCCAGAACATGGGAGGAGGGCTAAATACCTAAGTAATTATGGAACTACAAATCAATTGTGTATTAGGTTAGCCATTTCCCGAGATATTTAAATAATTTGGATCATCAGGTATCGTGAACTTTGAAATAGCAGTATTTCTTGCAGCACTTGGTATTACTGTTCTAGAAATGTCTGAAGCATCTGCAGTTGCAATGGCTCTTTCCTCCGGTTTCGGAACATCGAAGCCATATCTGCTGGCTGCAGGAGGCGTTCTGGTAGTAATGATCCCAGCAGCGATAGTTGGAAACCTGGTATCCCTATTCCCCCTGTTCTACGTCAGAATTTTTTCCGCAACATTCCTTCTTTATTTCGGTATCCGGCTTGCCAGGAGTGCAAGAAGATCGCAAAAATTCCAGAGAATCGGTTTTCCCAGGAACCATCATGAAGAGGCGGAAAAGGGTATCAGTTTTACAGCTTTTTCTGTAGGTGCGGTAGAGGCATTTGAAGCGGCAATTGTTCTGGTCGCACTCTACCCTGAGAGCTATTCCTCAACCCTGTTTGGTTTAACATTTGGTATAGTTATCGTGATCGCAGCTTCATACATCCTTAGAAATCAGATAAGGAGGGTAAAGCAGGCTACTGTTAAGGTGTCAGTGTCCGCCATTCTTCTCTCTTTTTCTGCATTCTGGTACATAGAATCAGTAAAATTGATCAGTGATATCTTTCTGGTACCCATTTTTATTGCCTTCTTTATAATAGTGTACGAAGCTTCTGTGGTCGGCCTTCCTAGAAGAGAATCGGCTGCCAGTTGAGTTCTTTATTTCCTCTTTTGATAGATTTATTAAGATTGCTTCCGTTGTAAACATTGGCTTAAAATATGGCAAAAGGTTTGAAAATATCATTTCAGGTTAATGACTCTAAGCATGAGGAGAACGTAGTTATGCATCTTGCAAACCTTACCGTAAATGAGATTAGGAAGAAAGAAGAACTACAGTGGAGGATTTTCACCTACAAAACTGGTGAAAACAGATTCTTCAAGGGGGATGCTCCAATTATTCCATGTAATGATGACAACATTTCACAGAGTAAGAGTGAAGTCATAATTCACTGCCAAGTGCAACAGCCTTGAAAGGGCATGGGTCCTTGGCAGGATAGCTTATACAATGGCATTTAGGAAAAATAATGTTTAAAAAACTGTTTGAATCACCAGTGTCAGGGTAAATTTGAAGCAATCCGGTCTCAAATCAACAGTTAATCAACTGAATAACCGGAAAATTCATAGTTTCCGGAAAACCTCGCCATTATTTAATATTCCATGAATATAACATGACCAGTTTGCTGGAAAAATTAAGGATCAAAAGGAGCGAGGATACATTCCTGATAGATTTCTGGAAGCCACTTCGTAAATATAGCTCAGCCCCATATAATGGAGGTATCGGCTACAGTTGCGGTTATATCAACAGAACAGTGGAACACAATTACAACTCAGACCCGGAATTAGAAATTCCAAAATTCCTCATGAATTACGGCCTTTATGATCAATTGTATACTGTTTCGATCACATCCTGCAGTGTATCAAATGCCATAACTCTGGAGAGAAAACTTTCATCGGGTTCAGTATTCATCTCTGTCACAGCAGGGATTTCAAACGCCCTTTCCATTGGGTCAGATGGAACAGTAGGGCCAGGAACAATAAATATTGCGCTTGTAACGGATGTAACCATTGAGGATGACGCAGCCATGAATCTCTTCATGTCAGTATGCGAAGCAAAATCACAGTTGCTCAATGATACTGGCATCAGGGACCAGGTAACAGGCAGATCAGCTCCCGGGACATCAACAGACTCGGTTTCGCTGTTTGTTGGAAACGAGGAGGGGAGAACTAAGTACGGTGGAAGGCTTTCCGAAGTTGGAAAGGCTGCTTCGACTATGGCATATGAAACACTCAGAAAGGCACTGGAGAGGGACTGCAGAGATGAATAGGGAACTGTATTCAAAACACGGGGGAAAGGTGGTTGAAGCGGCAAGGAAATATAACCTGAAACTCTCAGAAATAGTGGATTTTAGCTCAAGCATGAATGATTTCGCCAGTGTACCTGATCCTTCAACCATATTCACAAGGGAAGGCATTGGGCTGTACCCGGGAGATGACTCTGAGCTGAGGCAAAGGATTGCCTTATATTCCAATGTTGAAGAGGAAGATATACTCCTGGGCCCCGGGCTCTCCTACTTCATATACAGGCTTGCAGATATTTACCGGAGGAAAAAGGTAGGGGTGATGAGACCAACTTTTTCTGAGTATTCGAAGGCATTCCGCATCTATGGATCACCCGTCCGGCTATTTGGTTCTGATGACATTCAAAGGGTCAAGAAATCGATCAAGGGCAGAGACATTGATCTTATGTGCATGACGAGACCTGATACCCCAACAGGCAATATAATGGATGAGGATTCCGTCATGGAGATTGCAGAATGCAGCCTTCAAGAAAATATCAACCTGTTCATAGACGAGGCATTTCAGGATTTCCTTGGGCCTGCAAAGAGGAAATTTTCTTCGAAACTGAAAGAAAAGTTTCCCAATGTAATTCTCGGGAGATCACTGTCAAAGATATTCTCCACCCCTTCCATAAGGGCAGGATACATCATATCATCCCAGGCAAACCTTGAGGAATTCAGGAAAAGGATGGAGCCCTGGGCCATCGGAAAACCCATAATTGATTTCTTCCTTGAGTGCAGGTTCGAAAAGATAGAGGAGGATTCCATTCAAATGAGGGCAGAAAGGCAGTATTTCACAAAACAGATAGAGGACATTGGTTTTCAACTGGTTGGTAAGCCATCTGCTAACTATGCATGCTTTAAATGTCCAGACGAAATTGATACCGCACACATGTATGAATATCTAGCGAAGAATGGAATTCTAATTAGAACTCTTGAAGATTACACGGAATTTGGGGCTGGATATATTCGTGTATCAGTGAAAAGGAGGGAGAAGAATGATCTTCTCATCAGCAAATTAAAACAGTATCTGGCAATTCAAAATAAGAAATGATGGCGGGTGAATCTCTATAAATATCATCATTATATTTTCAACTGCTGCCATAATTTTCCTGGCCCTCATCATTGATGAAATTGTTGGAGATCCTCCCAACAGTATCCATCCGGTTGCCTGGGTGGGTAAGCTGATCTCGTTCCTCGACGATCGAATCAGGGGGAAAATTGATTCTGTGAAAGGCGGTTCTTTTATGGCTCTTATTTCAATAGCAATTCCCGTAGTCCTGATTTATGTTCTGCAGAGGGCATCCTCAATCACGATCTTCCTTGAGGTCATAGTGACTGCAGTAATACTGAAGATGTGCTTTGCTTCAAGATCAATGAGTGACCACATAATTCCTGTACTGAGGGCCATGAAAGGGAACGATATGGAGGAGGCAAGGAAGAGACTTTCACTGACTGTTAGAAGAGAAACCGGCAATCTGGATCAGGCTATGATTTACAGCGCATGCATAGAGACAGTATCCGAAGGGTATGTCGACGGTTTTCTATCCGCTATATTCTATTACGGCATATTTGGACTCCTTGGGGCTGTGGCTGCAAGGGTGATAAATACCCTGGATTCAATGGTGGGATACCGAAATGAGAAGTACCTGAAATTTGGAAAATTTTCTGCAGTTGCAGACACCGTAATGAATTTCATTCCTGCAAGGATTTCCACAATACTCTTCTGCCTTTCCTCAAACCCCGGAGGTATTCCGAAAATTGTAAGGAGTGTGAGTTCCGAGTCCAGGAACACATCAAGCAGGAACGCTGGCTGGCCAATGTCTGCTATGGCGATTGTTCTAGGAGTCCGGATTGAAAAGAGAGGTCATTATGTTCTCAACAGCACAGGTAGGGAACCCGGGTTAGAGGACGTTATGAGAAGTCTCCGGATATTTCAGATATCTGTAGTACTGGGTGCAGTTCTAAGCCTTATGCTATCGATTATAATCACCCAGTTTATACTGTCCTATGCCGGTATCTTTCCCTAATCAGGAAATCAGGAGAGAACTCTCAGAGTCAAAAAGCAAGGATATCATATTCATACTTATGGCTGGATCAACTGCTGTTGCAGAAATCCCTGGAATTTCTGCTGCGGGGGCTTCGAGCGAACTTATGAAACTGACCCCTGCAGTTGATTCTGAAATCATAATGGCAGGAAGATGTATGAGCATGAATGTCCCGCCAATGACTCCAGAGGGAATACCAACACCTTCAATCATTACCCGGGCCAGTCTTCGATCCACAGGTATAAAGTCGATGATAATAGACGCTGGGCTGGCGAAGGAACCGAACGTACCGTTTTTAAAATCAGGCCTGGGGATGGCTCTTGACCCGAGGTTTAAAACCTCCATCCCGAACTTCGAAATGGCGGTGGAATTTGGCCGGTATGTTGCTTCAATCCTCGACGGAAAGTATTCCAGTATTGTCATCGGGGAGTGCATTCCCGGAGGCACGACAACCGCATATCTGGTTCTCAGATCTGCTGGATATCAGGTAGAGACAAGCAGCAGCCTTCAGAAGGATCCCTCTGACCTGAAAAGGGACGTCTGGAAAGTTGCTAATGAAAGGGTGCCTCAGGTATCTGATATGATGGATTCCGTGAGAGAATTCGGAGATTACTCAATGCCCATTTCAATCGGTCTGGCCTCCGGAATTGAAAATTCCAGGCTGATTCTTGCAGGAGGCACCCAGATGGCACTGATCGGAAGGCTGATGAAGATGGAAACCGGTGCCGATCCATTTCTTGCAACCACAGGTTGGGTCATAGATCACAGGAAGAGTACTATAGAAGCAGTCTTCGGATCTGATAGACTCATAAGATCCGATATTTCCTTTACTTCCAGCAGACACAGCGGGCTCAGGCAATATGATCTGGGTAATGTGAGAGAAGGTGCAGGTATGGGAGGGGCTTTTATGCTGGGGTCAATAAGAACCGGTGAAGACCGTCTCTATAGGGATATCGATAATCTTTATGAAACCCTTTCATAGAATCCTTACGGGGAAGCCCCAAAGATGTGGGGAAAAAACGGCAGTCATGGCAAATATAATCACTGCAACTACCCTGGTGGCCTCCCCGGACATTGCAGCAATGTCCCCATTTATGCCGTCAAATTTTCCTTTCATCCACCTTGCAAAGAAGAAACCAAACACCAGAGAGGGAATGATGCTGATAATTCCCGAAATTCCGGAAAAAACCGATATAACAATGACTGGAATGAGATTTATCAAGGCAGGGTTCACCCTTGCCTTCTGATAAAACCCTCTGAACATATTGGCAAGTCCATTTCCAAAAGCAGGAAATGTTCCAACGGTTACCAGCATCACCATTTTAGCAAGCATCTCTGATATCAGAATTGCAAAAAATCCATACACTGGTGTCAGAGAGGAAAGAACTGCAAAATATGTCAGATATATGATCAGGACAGTTCCCACGCCTCCTGCACCTGTGAATCTGTCCTTGATTATCTCCTGTCTTCTTGAAGGATCTACCTGAGCCATCAGTGCGTCTCCTGAATCAAGCACCCCGTCAAGATGGTTGAAACCGGAGATCAAGAGAAGCGCTGAAAGAGACAGGGCCGATCCTGCAATTGTGCCAAGAGTGCTGGAGGCGAAATAGAAAATAATGGCCGGGAGAATGGCGGTTAATATACCCGTCAGGGTGAAGAAATAAATGATATCGTTCTGGGGCCCACTGTTTCGCCCAGCTGGAAATATTGTAAAAAAGGATATTGAATCAATAAAACCTTTCATGTATGCAATGGAGAATCATGTGATTTTCTTAACGTTTGCTGAAAAAATATGGCTGATAGGTTATCTTGAACCTATCAGCTTATCAGTAGTCGTCATGGTTTCCAGGTCAACGCTCTTGGTTTCCTGCAGTACGAACATTGCAAGTACCGCCATGGTGGTGTAAACAACTGTTATTGCTGCTATATATGGGTAAGCCGCTGTGGTTCCCACTGCCGCAAATATCAGCACAGCAATAATGGGCGCTAATCCGCCACCATAAACCTGAGAAAACTGATATGATGCACTTGCCCCAGAGGCCCTGTACTTTGTCGGAAAAGATTCTGTATATATGGCAGGGAGTGCGCCATATGCAAGCCCGAAACCTAGAGACCAAGTAATCACGAAGGCAAGAACGGCAAGCCAGAAGTTAAGAGTATCCAACAGAACAAAGAAGGGGATTGCAAAGATCAGCAGCATGGTCAGAGATATCATTATGGGCAGTTTTCTCCCTATCCGGTCTGCCATAAAAGAACCGAAAAGCATGAAGAAGAACATGAAAGCCGCAGAAATGAGCAGTATTTCATCAGCATGTATGGCAGTGAAACCAATCTTCGTCATATATGCATTACCGAACACGAATGCTAGAAAAAACCCAGCCCCAAAGGCCCCATTGATAAGGGAAGTTACGAGGACCCTTTTCGGAAGTTCCTTCCAGACGGTAAGAGCAGGATATTTCAGCCTCTGGTTTGCCCCCTTCAGTTTCTCGAATATGGCTGTGTCGTTGAGTCTTAGCCTGATGATCAATCCAACAATTGCCACTACGAACCCAGTGTAGAAAAGGATTCTCCATCCAGCCGTATATGAGGCTGACTCGAAGAATGCGGTACCCTGAGCATTCTCGAGAACCAAGACGGATCCCAGAGCCAACAGCAGGCCAAAAGGAATTGCATAACCAACCCATCCGCTCCAGAAGGCTCTGCGCTTGCTCTTGGCAGCATATTCGGCAACCCATGTGGAGGCTGTCCCGAATTCGGCTCCAAAACTGATTCCCTGCAGTACTCTCATCAATAGGATGATTCCGACGGCAATTGCATCCACTAGGCCAGTCCCCACTGGTACCAGACCTATTATCAGGGTTGAAATACCCATCAGTATAATGGCATACACCATACTGTCCCTTCTTCCAATCCTATCAGCCAGTTGACCGAAGATGGTCGCACCTATCGGTCTTACTAGTATTCCTAGCGCATAAGTGGATATTGCTCCAACTATGCCCCCATAGGGACCGAAGAACAATGTGCCCCATACGAGACCGGCTATTGTTCCTGTAACAAGGAAGTCATACTGCTCAATTATTGAGCCAATGATGCTTCCTGTTGCCACCTTTGCGATCTCTCGATCAGAAGGCATGCTTGCAGAAGTATTGGTTTCCATAATAAATCAAATCAGCCTATGTGTTATAAAACTTTGCGTATAGATAATATTATTTTGTAATGTTCAATTTTATATTGGCTAACTTGGAAATATTTGCACATCATTACGCATATTTCAAGTGTGCGACAATGATCCATCATCGATGTTTCGTTCAGCACGGTTCTTTACCAGTGCCAGGATTCGGAATAAGGGATGGATGAATTTACCGAAAGGCGCGAGCAGGAAAAGAGTAAAGATGAGTGCATCATGAATAAGGAACACTGACCAATCAAAGCCAGATCCGTAGAAAACTACAAGGACAATTCCAGTCAGGCCCCCCAGGTTAAGGAGAAGCGTGAAAGGGAAGTCAATCCTTATCATTCCAGGAGTTTCCCTTGTTCTGTCAGAAAGAGTCCTGCCATACATGAGTCCCGCAGAGCCAAAAAACATCATTGCAGAACCAATTAGATAAAGTATCCTGAAAGGCAGTCCGAAGGCAGGGTAGAAGGAAATAGAAACAAGTGCAATCAGAAAACCGAACAATACCATCGGGTGGAAAATTAACCTGAAGCTCTTTCTTCTACTGTCAGGATATGTGCACCCAGCACCACCTCCCTTGAAATTCTCATGTCCAAAGGCATCGGAAAGACCCCCGAATATTGCACTTAAACCTGTTTTCTGTTTGGGTCCAATGTTGATCTGTGACCAGTATCTGTGTCCTTCAATGACCCAGAGAACTAAAACAAATGAGTATATGGACAGCGTTGCCAGGCGGTAATCAAATGGTGAGATCACCTGTGAAAATGTCAAGCTGCCAGTCAGTGTACCCTTAGTTATCAAGACGAAAAGGAACATTGAAGTCATACTTAATGCAAGTATAATTGAAGTGAAAAGTGATGGGAATTTGATCAAGCCCTTCAGAAATCCTGGCCAGATATTGGCTGAATAGGAATCCAGCCTCACGCTTCCAAGAGCCTTCGGAATATTGAGGGCATATTCATGCGGCTCAGTGAAGGGGCAGACTGTATAGCACTGCCCACAGTCGTGGCAGAGTGAGGAGAAGTACAGGATATCATTCCTGCCGATTTCATTTCTCCTGTCAAGGGCTTCCCAGACCGCGCAGTAACCTTCACAATATCTGCATGCATTGCACAGCTGAAGCTGCCTGGAAGCCTCCGCGTAAATGTCAGGCTGCATTGCAGATCTCCCTCGAAGCCAACCAAGCTGTAGTGCAACCTATGGTGAGTCCGAAACCAGCAAGATATCCTGAATTCAGTATATTTCCTGAGGCTATTTCACCGGCTGCATAACAGTTCTCAATTGGGCCGTCGCCACTCACAATCCTCCCATGATAGTCGATCTTAAGGCCCATATATGTGAAAGTCAGCCCTGGTCTCAGCCTGTATGCATAAAATGGAGGTTTGATGATGGGGGATGCCCAGTGGGACTTTGGGGGTACCAATCCCTCAGTGTGGCAGTGAAAGTCCAAATCCTTGATGGATGGTTCGCACCTGACATGATCGTTGAAGTCCAGAACTGTTTTTTCCATCTCTGAAGGATTCAATCCTATCTTTGTTGCCAGGTTGCATATATCAGAATCCACATATGGCGGGAACGCAGTAGGCATAAAGCGGCCTCTGGCAGTGGAATCCGTGATCACGTATGCGATCTGTTCCTCTTGATCGGCAACAAGCTTTCCCCATATGGCGTACCTTTTCGGCCAGATGTCTTCACCCTCATCGTAAAACCTTCTGCAGTTCCTGTTTACAACAATCCCCTTCGGGATTGCATCAATCCTCGTAACTATTCCCCCATCGTACTCCGGTGCCCTGTCATCTACAGCTATAATGTGGCCCCCTCTTGGGTCCCCAACCACAACTGCCCCCCGACGGATCATAGATCTGAGGGGTTCTCCCATGTTATATCTGGTGCCTCTTATTCTGAAGTTTCTTGATCCGGGTCCCCATATTTCCTCCAGCCATTTCCTGTTGGATTCGAAACCTCCGGATGCTATTATGAAATTTTCCGCAGTCATTTCGGTGGGCTTTCCCATGACCATGGCTTCTATTTTGCTGCACCTGTTTCCTTGAAGCTTGATATCGGTGACCTTAGAGTCATAGACAATACTGATTCCCAAGCTTTCTGCCCTTTCATAATATGCGTCCATAAGTGCTTTTCCTCCACCAAGGAAAAAGGCATTTGTCCTGGAGAGATCAAGGGTCCCCCTTATTTCTGCTTTGAATCTTATACCCTGTTTTTCCATCCAGTAGGGCATGTCACGGGACATATCCACGACAAGGGAAGCCATCTTCTCATCCGGCAGCTGTCCCGATACAGATTTCAGGTCTGAAAGAAGCTCCGATGCTGAATAGCTCCCAGAGGTGAACCTGTCATTTTCATGGGCATATCTTATGTCCCGGGTATACTTGGAATTCCCGCCACGGTAAAATTTGGGTGCCGCTTCAAGTAATGTCACCTTTCTGCCAAGGATTGCAAGCTCAATGGCCGCTGAGAGCCCGGCATTACCTCCGCCAATGACAATATCCCCTCCAAGCACAGCTCTAAATGGCGGATGATGATGAATAACCTTTCCATGACATATCAAGTGAACTTTAATTAAGTAAACTAAACTTCACATCCCGTGAATACCGTACAGAAAGGTTTCCTTTCAGGCATGATGCAGTCATTCAATTCAATTGGGCCGATGCTGGACGTTGCTGCAGTATTTTCTGTCATTGCAGCAATTTCAGGAATTTATCTCCCGATGGTTATGCTGCTGTCATTCATGCTTGGATATTCTACAATATTCACACTCTCCGGGGTTTCACTGAGGTTTGTCTCCAATGGGGGATATTTTACATATGTTGGAATTCTATCTGGCAAAAGGGCCGGCCTGTTTACGGCAATTATCTACATTGTGTATTCCCTTATGGTAGTTCCCGATATATCTCTGTTCGAGGGTGGTTTCCTTCGATCCGGCCTTTCCTATGGAGGCATAAGTTTTCCTTTCCTGGCTGTCATTCTTTCATTTACTTTCGCAATTTCTCCAATACTCTTCACCATGACCGGCATAAAAAAAGGGCTCAGATATACAGTTGCCGCCGGGTTCATAGAAATAGCCTTCGTACTTACGCTTTCCACCTTTTTCCTTCGTGGTGGCACCATGACCCTGAAGCCATTTGAAATAACCTCCGACAGGATATACTATGTCTGGACCGGACTTGTATTTGGAATACTTGCATTCTCGGGGAGCGGGTCCTCAGTTTTCATATCCCGAAATGTATCCTCACCAAGGAGAAATATACCCAGGGGAATTATTTCGTCATATACGGTGTCGGGATTGATAATGATCATTTCCGCCTATGCCCTGGTTATCTTCCTGGGAAATGGCGGCCTGATACCCTACGAAACGACACCATATTACATTGGAACTGCAATTGCATCAAGATATGGAATATTCGCTCTCTATTCGTTGATCGCTGTGGTTGTGTTCAGCGGATTCAACCTGTGCACCTCATATCTTAACGCTTTCCTCAATGCGGTTGAAGCGGCTTCAGATGGCAATCTATTTGGGAAAAGCATGAGGAGAAAGATCCACAGAAACCACTACCTTATTGCTGTATTTGCTGCAACTATTGTTTCCATAGCTGCGGCTGAATTATACACTGGTTTTTTCACCATGTTTGTGATTATAGCAGGGGCAGTCAGTCTCTCATACATATGCGTTCATGTGATACTGAACTTCTCCATTGTCCGCAATATGAAAGCAATGGGAAAACGGCTTTCGGCAGTTTCATTGGTCTCTTCATTTGCATTGATCGCGGCACTTTATTATTCGGTCATTTCAAACATGTCATCAGATCCAGCTACCAACTACATCGTTCTTGCAGCAGTTGCTATGGCAGCTTCGGTAACACTGATCATGCATCTGAGGCCGGGATATTTCATGAACGTTTCCATGAGATCATCTGATGAGGAAAACACAATATGATGGAGAATAGTAAGAAAATACCTGGGACCTGCCTTCTCATGGCGGGAGGTAAAGGGAAAAGGATGGGAAACCCCCTGAAGTTTCTACTGGAAATCGATGGCAGATCCATCCTCGAATGCCTGACTGAAATAATTCACAGGATGTTTGATACAGTATATATTACGGTCACTCCTGCAAACCAGGAGAGGATCAGAGCCGTGTGCAAAGATTGCAATATCCTCGTAACATCCGGGGAGGATTACGCGTTTGACCTTAACATGGCCCTGGGTAATATTCTGCATTACCCGGTTCTGGTCTTGGGATCAGACACAGTGATAATAGATATGGAAACATTCATTCCAGATCTGAAGAGGGGATATTCAGAGGGAACTGACCTTGTTAACCTGATCGCCAGGAAATCAGGATTCAATGCCTCCATATTCAAAAGACCTCCATCAAGTCCTACGGAAGTTCTGGAACACACCGATATATTCGTTTCAGAGGGTATTGCAATAAACATCAACACCCGTAGCGATCTGAAGAGGGCATCCTCGATGATTTTAAAAGGGACCAGAACGAATCAGTAATGGCCGACAAAACTCTTCCCATTAACCGTCTCATATGTGTAAAACGGAACGTTGAAAGCTTTTCTGAGGTTTTCAACAGATAGGGTCTCTTCTGTGGGCCCACTGGCAATCTGTGCACCACTCTTGAGAATCAGGACACTGTCGGAGATACTGTGGATAGCATCTATATCGTGCATTGAAAGTATCAGAGTTTTACCTGCATCCCTGAGTTCCCTCATTATCCTGTACACAAGAATCTGGTTGTCAATGTCAAGGAAGTTTGTCGGTTCGTCCATAATAAGGATATCTGAGTCCTGGTATATGGCAGAAGCGATTGTGACGAGTCTTCTCTCCCCTCCGCTGAGCATGGAGAAGTTCCGGTCAATAAAATCCTCCATTCCGAACCTGGAAAGTGCTTCATGCATTGACCTTTCATCAAGTCCTCTGCTGTATCCATGCACATTCATCACATCTCTTACTGTGAAGCTCAGGGGATCATTGATCTCCTGCCATACGAAGGAGAATTTCCTTGCCAGTTTTAAGTGGGGTATCTCGGAAACGGGCACCCCATCAACCTTTATACTGCCGGAATTTGTCCTTGTATCTCCGTGAATCAATTTTAGGGTCGTAGATTTTCCTGATCCGTTCTTGCCCATTATTGTAGATATTGTGCCGTTCTCTATTGTAAAATTAATAGGTCCGAGGCTGAAGTCAGGCAGCCTGAATTTCACATCATTCAGTTCAACCGACATATTTCCCTCCCGTGAGTCTCCGCATAAAGTAAAGGAAGAATGGTACTCCTATTATCCCTGTTATGATACCAATAGGGATGACAACTCCGGTTACTGCACCCCTGGCTAAATCATCAGCGGCAATCAGGAATATGGCTCCCAGCAGCCCGGAGGTGGGTATTACATATCTGTTTGATCCGCCAAAAAGCATCCTGGCGAGGTGGGGCATCACCAGACCGACAAAACCAATCAAACCGCTGATTGACACAGATGCAGAAACCCCGAGAGCTACCATGAAGATAACCACACGTTTGGTCCGTTCCACGTTTACACCAACTGACCGGGCATGCAGGTCTCCCATCTGTAAGGCATCCAGTTCCCTATGTTCAATAAAAACAATGAAGGAGGAGATAAGCACAACAATGGCAACCGGAAAGAGACTGTCCCACGAAATGTTCTCCAGAGATCCCAGCAACCAGAAAAATGCCTCACCCTGCAGATTGATATTGGTAAAAAGAAGAAGTGCCACAATGGCAGAAATGAAGAATGACATAGCAACGCCAGTGAGAAGCAGATACGTCGGGTGCGCTTTTCCGCCTCTCAGGGCAAAGAAGTAGACAATGAATACTGCCCCAAGACCAAAAAGGAAGGCAGATGCCTGTACAGTGTAGATGCCGAAAAACGTAAAGCCTAAAACTATAACCATCACGGCACCAAGTGAAGCACCACTTGACAGGCCAATAATGTACGGTTCTGTTATGGGATTCCTGAATATGCTCTGAACCGCTGCACCCCCAATCGCAAGGGATGCGCCCACCACAATTCCGCCAACTATCTCAGGCTCCCTGAGCTGAACAATTATCTCGTACTGGACAGGGGTGAAGGTGTGCGGAAGATATGAGGAAATAAGGGGAATCTGGCTTCCATATATTTCCATTATCTTTGTTATGGGGATCTGAACTGATCCTACAAATGCGGAGAATATTGCAGTTATTCCTAGCAGAATGAAAAGGAATATTATCCATAGGTACCTTACAGATCGGTGTCTCTGTACAAAGGCAGTTAACTTTGAGTTCTCCAGCACTTCACTTTACCTCATTCAGCGGGATTGGGGTTGTATGAAAGATTCAATGGCAACTCTGGAATGCCGGGTTCTTGACCATATGTTTTGTCAATCATCCACTGGACGGCATATATGTCCCTGAAATTTGGCTCATTGAATATACTGTCAGAGGGGACCGTAAAGACTGAGTTGTTTTTCACTGCAGGGGAAGAGGCAAATGGAGAAACATTGACTGCACTTGCATTCACATACTGGTCAAGGAATATAACTCTGGGGGCATGGTCGGCCACCTCTCCGCTTGATATGGTGTAAAATCCATTGTCATAAGGGGCAGCGATGTTTTTTATGTCAGCAATATTGAAGTATGAGTTTATGAAAGTGGAATTTCCAGAAGTCCATATCCCGCCACTAGAGTCAAGGTAGTAAAAACCGTTTATGGAGGTACCATTAAATTCAGTTTTATCGTATCCTATGGCAGCATTTCTCAGATCAGAAATTGAGCTGTTAATCCAGGAGTTCAGGATAGTGGCATTATGTTCCGTCCCGGTAAGTTCCCCAAGGAGTGTATCCTGTTTCTCAATTGTGTTAAAGCCTGTGTTGGAACCGGCGCTTATGAAAACGTAATCTATGCCGGCGTCTAGCAACTCCGTTATCTGTGAACTGGAGTAGTTTGTAAAGGAAATCACGGCCTGTGGGGTGAGGTTGAGGATCTGTGAAATATCCATGCTGGGATAATCTGTGACATTGGGGAGCTTCTCATTTGGAGGGTAGCTGTCATAGGAGTTACCACCGACCAGGTATTTATAAGCACCCAGTGCATATAGAGTGGCAGTGGCTGCAGGATCCAGTGATACAATTCTTGTAAGTGGTGCGGTAAGGTTATCACCAGTTGAAATGGTTATAATCTGTCCGCTTGACTTGCTCTCCAAATGGTAAATTCCATATCCTCCACCGGCAACCAGTATTACGAGAACTACCGAAACAACAATCTTTGTACTCTTATTCATAGCTATCACTCTGAAGTTTACTTGAGTTAAGTGAAGTTTACTTGAATTATAAAACTTTGTCTTGATCCTGCCGGTGTAAGATCAATCACCAATTTTGGATGAGGACATCCTGATCCCGTTCACGTCTTCAGAACTCCTACCATATGAGGGGGAGAGGAACAGGTAAGAGACTGAACACACTATTGCCAGAAGGGTGATGTAGATCCAGAACTGACCTGTCACGGACCTGCTTATATAGAGAAGCCAGAGCCCTATAACTGAACCCAGAAACTGCCCGAAGCTGGAAAAAAGGTTGTAGATTCCAATATACGTGCCCCTGTAATTGTAGCCTGCGATGTTCGTTATTATAGTTTGAGTGGTGGGAGAGAAAAAATTCTCTCCCACAGTCATTATTGCCATTACAATCAGGAAAGTTGTCAGTCCCCCAAAGAAAGCAAGGATAAGGAAACCACCTGCATAGAAAAATCCCCCGATACCTCTCCAGAACACTGATGTTCTGCTCCTGTTCATTACTGAGAGTATCGGCATCTGAAGCAGAACTACAAGCAATCCATTGAGGGCATATATGTAACCAACCTCCATTACAGGAAGGTTTCTCAGGTCGAATATATAGAGGACCAAGGTTGATCCTCTCTGTCTCAGGACAAATCCCATTGCTACCCCGATTAGTGTGAAGGTGAGGAAGACCCTGCTTTTCATTGCTTCCTTCAGTGCTGACCTGCTCTTTTCTTTCTTAATTGGGTCGCCTTTAGGTATTATGTAAGTCTCAGAGACGTTCCTGTAAAGAATGAACACCTCAAGTACTGTGGCGGATCCGGCGAGCAGAAAGATATACTGGAAACCGTATGCCGAGAGAAATCCTCCGATAATGGGCCCAACTGCTGCCCCAAGATTAGCCATAAGCCTGAGGGAGGTGAAACCGGTAAGGCGATCCTTTGAACTTGTCAGGTCAGCTACAGATGCCTGTATTGCAGGGTATTGAATCGAGTTGAATATGATAACGATGTACCAGGACGAGATCAGAAAGAGAACTGACAGCCTGAGGCTGATTGCTGCAAATATGAAGAAGTAAAAAACTATCACCGGAATCGGGACGATGACAAAGAAGAATCTTCTCCCTATTCTGTCAGTCCATTTTCCTGAAAAAAATTGAACAAAGGCCATTATAAGAACTGCAAAACCTAGGAAAAGGCCAGTCTCAATGAAGGATGCCCCGTATACTTCGACAAAAACCAGGGGCAAAAACAGGAATGAAGAGACTCTGCCCATTGCCCTTATGAAACGGGAAAGCGAAAGAAACCATATTCTTCTGTCAAGGTTTCGGAAGGGCGAATTTCTGATCATCTATTCTTCCTCTGTCATCGTATTTCCCCACTTTTTAAGGGATAAGCCCATGATGATGTATAACATTTACCTCTCCTCGCACGGGTAAGCTTTGAATTCAATAGCAGCATTTCGATCTATGCCCAGAGTGACATTCAACTCAGGCTTCTCAATGGAACTTCCAACCGGATACAGAACTATTTCAAGAGATGATGTTACAACACCTTTCATGGCACCAATGGGAAAAATGCGGGAATACCCTTTGAAATACTTCTATGAATGGTCATTTGAAGCCAATAACATTGTGCTGCTGAAGAAGGGAAAAGGGAAAGAAATTGAGGGGCTAGCTGCTATGAGTCTGCAGAAAAAGAAAGAGAAGGAGAATGTTATCACGCTGGAAATGATTTCCAGGAATAAACTTACTGAGAATCGAGGTGAAGTCGCATCTCATATGATTTCAGTCATAAGGAAATATATCGCACCGCAACTCTCGGTCGAAGCACTTGAAGTTGAATCAATCGAAGACCTGAAGGATTTTTACATAAACCTTGGTTTCACACCTACAGGAATAGATATTCACGACAGTTATTGGGGCAAAGTTTCCCTTCTATTCATGAAGGTCTGATATTGCTACCTGAAGAGAAGCCTATCAGAACCTTGCACTTGAAGTACAGCCTACCGCATCATCCCATGGACAGAGTATGGTTCAACCCAATTTAGGATGGCAACATTGCATGAAAATGCTGGAAAATCACCATATTAACCAGAATTACACTTTAGTTTCTAATTAGAGACGCAATTACTGTTTATATATGAATAAAAGCAGATTAATTCAGCATCTAATCTAATTAAATTCAGATGAAATTTCAAATACCGGCAAACCTTTTATGCTTTGTCTGAGATGAACATGCATTGAATGATTCCAGCTTATGTCGGGAGTGCGGCGGTAAAGGATATCTCGACGAAGGGAAGAAAATTTGCGAGAACTGCTTAGGTGTAGGTAAGTTTTATCTGAGGCCCTCAAAATCAGCGGAGGACCTTAAGATGGCAAGAAGTTCAACCATAGCGCTTCTCCTTGTTGGTCTGGTGATAACTGCAATGCTCCTTTCATCCGGTCAGGTTAAGCTGAGATGGATATTTATTGTAGCTTTCTCCTTCATATGGACGTATATCGCCTACTCTGTTTCATTCATGGTAAGTTATGGAATAAAGTTCGGTCATCTTTTTTACAGAGCACACATAAAATAGAAGTATTAGGGCGAAAAGATTCCATTTGATCTTAGTCCATAGTTTACTGTTCAGCTTGATGGCAATCCAATTTTTAAATTCGATTATATTACTTTAGCAAAAGTTCAATGGGTGGATGCAGGATGGTCAGGAATATATATTGCCCGAATTAACGAAAAACTTAATTCTCTATATTATGCTTTAAGCTGGGAAAATGACTCCATTTCGATTGATCGCAGGGCTCATCCTGCTTCTAGTGGGTGCTATTCTATATTCCTACAGCAATATAGAATATTCCCTTATTGTTCTGATTGTCGGTATAGCTGTTGTTGGTTCGAGCTTTGCCGGTTCAACAGGCAGGATCAGGAAGAGAGTCAACAGGATTACTTCAGATGGGATCAAGGAGGCTGGTCTTTCGAGAGTTAAAGCTGGAAAACTCAGGGTCTCAGAAGAAACATTCAACAGTGTAATGAATTCAATCTCCGATGTACTTGCTAATCAGGCAGTGATGCCTGAATTCGGTCTGGATTCCATATACCTGAATTTCGCGAAGATGGCGGATGCGGAAAAAACATCGGATGAACTCACCAGAAGAGGACTGAAGAATGACGTCATGCAGGAAAAGAGTTCCTGGAAAGTCAGGATATTGTTCTGAAGATCTGGGAAGGGGGTACGCGTACCAAAATAGCTAAATCCTGCAATTTAAGTACACATTCTGGCATTCCATGGGTATAAGCTCTGTTCTGCGAATGGTGATGGCCTTATTAGGAAAGGCAATGCGAAATAGGAAATGCACTGTTGCAGTTCTTATGGTTCTTCTTTTCCTGATGTCGGTGATTGTTGCAGATTCACAGTCATTGGATAAAGTGCCCGAAGGCAGAATTTCAGGTAATTCAGGGCCAGCATCTTCTTCCTCGTTCTTAACGGGCTCAGGCCTGTTCGGTTCACCTTATTCTATCGGCCTGGCTGATGCCGGGGTCTCCCAGAATGGCTCTTATGAATACTCCAGTTCTTCGTTTCTGGGTTCTGCTTTCGTAAATGACCTTAATGTGAGCGGGTCTCTGGGAAAGAACATGAGCATTCAACTGAACCTGAATCTCAAATTCCAATATGCAGGAAATACATATGTATACTGGACCCAGGATGTTGCTATCCTCAACACCTCTGATTATAACATAAATTTCGAGGATAACGTTTGGAATTTCTCGTCAAGTTCCTCGGAGATGCACAATTCTTCAATCTCAGGTAATGGGGCTGTCTATTCTTCTGTGGATGGCAATGTCTATATCGCATCCGCATCAAACAGCCTTCCAGGGAGTAATATTAGCCTTAAGGGGCCATTCTCCCTCAGTCTCATGATGAACAGCTCCCTGGACTCAAATGGAACACCCCAGGTTACATTCATGTACAATGATGAGTATGGCTGGGTTACCTACGACAGGGTCACCTTCATCTTTGCTTCAGGGTCTGCAGTGAGTGACAGTAACTTTGTAGTGGATGGTCAGCAGAACAATCCGGAAGGGCTTTATTATGACGCTGAATTTATCCTCGGTGGTCCGGGTGGCGGCTCAAGCACCAGGGACAATAAATCCAATCTTACCATGACTCTGGAGTTCTGGAATGGCCACAACTTCCAGGAGATAACAAACGCAATAAATTACGGTTTAGATACGGGTGAAACAATAACAAACGCTTTATCTACGGCCCATTATTACATCCAAAACGGGACAATATTTGAAAGCGTTCAAAATGGCTCCGAAAGCGAGGGCATTGTATATTACAGTTCAAATATATCAATACTGAAGGTAAGTTCCCCATTTGATACTGGAGAACTTTCCATAAACGGCACAAACCACACTTTCGTTGGAGGGCAGGTAAATCTCACACTCGGACCAGGAAATTATACAGTTAAACTTTACAATGGAGGTCTCCAGCGTTATATTCTCAAGGTTCACCTGAAAGCAGGGGGCATTTATCACTACTATGAAGGAGAATTCCCGGTAAATTTCTCTGAGAAAGGCCTCTTCAAGGGCACAAATTGGTGGGTAAACATTGATGGAATGAATATTTCATCCGCAGGGGAAAACCTGATCACCCATCTTCCAAATGGTACATACAGGTACTCGGTCGGTCCGGACAATTCGGTGGTAAAGAGTTCAGCCGGTATAGTAAATGTCAGTGGCAGGGAAAATAATACAACAGTTATTTTCTCCTATGTTCTCTTCAACGTAACTTTCCATGAAAATGGTGTCAGGGACAGCAACACTTGGGGCCTTGAGATTAACAATTCAACACAAAAGGTCTCCACGGAGAGCAACATAACATTCCAGTTGATTAACGGAACTTATACTTACAGTATCATAAATGGAACAGATTACTACCTTCAGAACGGAAGTGGTACTTTTATAGTCAATGGAGCAAATGATTCGTCTCATAATGTTACCCTTATACCATTCTCTCAAATCATGGGGTCTTTCACACCCGGCAATTCTGAATTTTTCATCAATGGTAAGGAAATAAGGGAAACAGGGGGAAATTACAGCATAAGACTGAAGTCCGGAAGCTATTCGTTATTGGTATCCAGCCCAGGCTATCATGATTTCTACTACAACTTTTCAGTATCAGACGGTCAGACAATTTTGAAAAATATAACCCTAACTAAGATCATCTATCCATTGAATCTTAGCCCTTATATAGGGTCCTCACTGGGGGTTGTCCTTTTTGTGGCTGTCTACGAAATTATCAGGAAACGCTCAAAAAAATAGAAAAATGCAGGAATGGTTTCTTTCTTATCAATCATGCGAAATTTGTCAGACATTAGGTGATCTTTTATTACCATGTTGATATACCTTATGGTACATGATGGATCAAGTTGGGGAGAAGGAACTCGGTCCAAGGCTCGGTGTAAGTCTCTGGATCATGGTTGCCATATTCTTTTCCGTCATATATCTTGCAATCATTAATTTCAGCAATGTCTGGACTCCGTTCAGTATCTACGCGACCCTGTCATGGTCCTTCGGGATGCCCATAATCATTATGTCATTTGTGGGGGGCAATCAGTTCCCATAGTATTCGCGTGTCAAAATTTACAGGTCGCCTGGATAACAGGGTGATTTTTGAAATTCCAACCATTGCAAAGGTGTCTAACCTCTCAGCGCTTTTCAGAGTCATAGACTCCATTATAAAGTTCGCTCCGCTGAATCTTGATAATTGGAGGATAGATGTAGTGACCGAAGACTGGTCAGAGGGAATTGAAAACATCAGAGAACGGTACCTTGATAAGAATGTGAACCTGATAATTGTTCCAAAGGAATATCAGACGAAATTGGGATCTCTGAACAAATCAAGGGCACTTCAGTATGCACTTGAGTACCATATGGAAAGAGGAGAGATGGGATCTGGCACCTGGCTTTTCCACCTTGATGATGATGCTTCAGTTGGTTCTGACACAATAGCGGCCATTGCTGAACACATTAAGTTTAAAGGCACCAAGTACCCTCTTGCTCAGGGAGTACTTGCTTTTCCCCATGACAACTCAGATTCTATCATTGCGAAATATGCAGACTCCATGAGGCCAACGGATGACATGACGAGGTTCTATTTCTTCACGGCGCTGTTAAAAACCCCCCTTGTAGGTCTTCACGGTGAGAACCTTCTGGTAAGGGGAGACGTAGAAGAGGAGATAGGGTGGGATAATGGAAGCAGGCCGATTTCCGATGACAGTTGCTTTGGACTGAGGTTTTCCAGCAAATATCCGGGCAAATCTTCTTTTCTTCCCGCTTTCACTTATGGGGCTTCCCCCTCAAGTGTGCGGGACATGTTGAAGCAGAGGAGGAGGTGGCTTGTGGACCTCACAAACCTAGGCATTTATGGTCCGCTCCCTTGGAAATACCGGCTCCTGCTCATTTACTCAGTATTATTCTGGAGCAGCATGATAACACAGAACGTAATACTGGGGGTTATGATACTTCAGCATCTTCACGTGATAAGCTTTGAGATTATTACCCCGCCAATGGGGATAATGTGGGCATTTACCTTCAGTTTCTGGATATGGTTCTACTGGAATGGGCTCCATATCAACCATCAGGTATCCAGGAGACAGGGTTCATTCCTGAAGAAGGCATTATTAATGGTCCCTATGTTCTTCTTCATCATAGGCCCCCTCGAAACAATAGGGGGAATCTGGGGATTATACGCTTTTCTCAGGAATGAGAGGAAATTCGAGGTAATAAACAAACCAACCTGATCTCTCTTATGTTATGGAGAAGTAAGGTTAAGATATCTCCATCATCTTTCCTTTTACATGGATTCGATATTTTTCAAGATGATCTCCAGTGGCAGTAAGGGTAACTGCACACTTATCTGGGATTCCTCCGACCTTCTCATAATAGATTTCGGGATCTCAGCCAAGAGATTCCTTGATTCAACATCCTCCTTCAATATACCCAGGCAGAGTCAGTCACTCTTCATAAGTCACGAACACCGGGACCACTGTCAGGGGACAAGATCCCTGACGAAGAAAATCCCTGTGGACATTTACAGCAGGAAAGGCACAATAAGGGCCATGGGGCTGGATAGCGCCTACACTATCGGGGAATCAACCACCGTAGGAAATTTCTCCGTTAAATCCATCGACGTATCTCACGACGCAACCGAACCGGTGGGGTATGTTATTCAGAACGGGGAGAGAAAGATCTCGGTGATATCCGACCTTGGAAAGGTAAGCAGCAACCTTATAGATGCCACAAAGGGTAGTGATATACTGGCATTCGAGGCAAATCATGATACAGAAATGCTGAAGTCTGGAAATTATCCATACTACCTGAAGAAGAGGATCCTTGGGGAGTCAGGACACCTCTCCAATGAGCAATCCGCAGAGGCAATATCTATGATAACATCTCCGGAAACGCACATCTTTCTGACACACATCAGTCAGGAAAATAATCGCCCGGAAATCGCTCTTAACACTGTGAAATCTTTCCTTGACAACAGGAATATATCATACGGTTCAATCCTCTGCTCCTATCAGGACACGGGCACTCCTCTGCTGGAACTTAGGAGGCACTGAGATGGGCGGTATAGGCTTCGGCGGTCTGGACAGCCTTGGCATCCCGATTCTCAGGAATATATTGACTGGATTCAAGGTTGAATGCATCTACGATCAGGATAAGGCTAAATCCGAACTGTTTCCAAACATCCTCTTTGTAGATGAGCCATTCAGACTTGGATCAAAGTGCAGTATAATATTTGCCTGTTTTAGAACAGAGTCCGAGTGCTTTGCTTTCCTTGCGGGCCAGAAAGGCGTCCTGTCCACAATGCAGGCCGGAGGCATAATCGTAAATATCTCCTCCACTGGCTACACCTTTGCAAAGGAAATGGCAATTATGTGTGGTGAGTCCGGCAAATACTATATTGAAGCACCATTTATAGGTGATTCGAGGGATGCACTGAACAGGAATATTGTCTCCCTGGTGTCAGGTGATCACAGGTCATACAGCAGAATTGAAGCAGTAATTTCTTCGTACTCACGGGAAAAATATTTTTTAACATCCCCTCATGGGTCTACCAAGATGAAACTTCTACTAGAC